>JAJRYL010000173.1 GCA_024275855.1 Deltaproteobacteria bacterium | reverse complement strand
TCGTTTCTGGGTGCGCTCTTTTTAATGCCGGGGCTCGATGTCTCTATCAACATGCTCTCTCTCTTCGCCTTTATTCTCGCGCTCGGCATAGTTGTTGACGACGCAATAGTGGTTGGCGAAAATATATTCGAACATCGAAGAAAGGGGGACGGACACCTGCGCGCGGCGGCACGAGGCGCGTACGAGGTCTCCGGGCCCGTTATCTTCTCTATACTGACGACTATTACCGCCTTTATGCCGCTTCTGTTTGTAGGCGGAATGATGGGCAAATTTATCAAGACGATACCGCTGGTCGTTATCCCGATACTCATTATCTCTCTTGTAGAGAGCCTCTTTATTCTTCCCTCCCATCTCGGGCACAGTATAGCTGCCAAAGAGCGCAAGGGGCCGAGCACAAAAAAACCGTGGCTGCTTACACGAATCCGGCTCGGTTTCGGCACCCGGCTCGACTACTTTATAAACGGCCCGTACCTCTCGTTATTACGCTTCTCTTTAAAAAACCGCTACGCTACGGTGGCTACAGCCGTAGCTGTCTTTTTAATCACGGTAGGGGTGATAGGGGGCGGAATAGTAAAGTTCCGTTTTATGCCCAAGGTTGACGGAGATTTTGTGATAGCGACGGTGAAGATGCCTATAGGCACGCCGGTAGAGAAGACTATAAAGGTGCAGCAGAAATTGATAGACGCGACAGATGAACTTCGAAAAGAGTTCGACGCCAAGAGGACGGACGGCAGGTCTATTCTCAGGAACCTTTATTCGCTGGTCGGCGGCTCTATAGCCGGGCGCTCGTTCGCAGGCGCCGGAGGCAGCCACATGGCCGAGGCCGCTCTTATCCTTACGCCGAGCGAAGTCCGCAAAGTACCCTCTTCCGATATAACCCGCAGGTGGAGAGAGATTGTGGGTGAAATACCCGGAGTAGATACCCTGAACTTCAGTTCGAATATAATCCATTTCGGAGCCAATATAGACATTCAGATAGCCCATGACAACTCTGATATTTTAGTCAGCGCGTCTGAGAAGATAAAGAGCGCGCTTGCGAACTATCCCGGTGTCGGAGATATTGCCGACAATTATACGCAGGGCAAAAGAGAGTTGACGCTTCGCCTTAAACCGGACGCGAGAACGCTTGGGATTACGGAAGAGGAGCTTGGGCGGCAGGTGCGAGCGGCCTTTTACGGGGTTGAGGCGCTGCGCTTTCAACGGGGCAGAGACGAACTAAGGGTGCTTGTACGTTACCCGGAGTCCGAGCGCAAGAGCATAGGCAACCTTGAGAATATGCGTATAAGAACCCCGGATGGCGCGGAGGTGCCCTTTTCGCGCGCCGCTTTCGTTGTGGCGGGCAGGGGGTACAGCGAGATAAACAGGAGCGACAGAAAGAAGGTAATAGATATTACGGCGAGTGTCGACTCTAAAATAGCCAATGCCGAAGACGTTAATATGGAGCTTAAGAATACCCTTTTTAAAGAACTGAAAAGGGATTACCCCGGCCTTACTTTCAACCTTGAGGGAGAGGATAAGGAACGAAGAGACTCTATGGGCAGTATGAAGCGGGGGTTTTTAATGGCGCTCTTTGTCATTTATGTGCTCCTGGCCGTGCCGTTTAGAAGCTACTCTCAGCCGCTTATAATAATGGCCGCTATACCGTTCGGCCTTGTAGGGGCTGTGCTCGGACACCTGATAATGGGTTATAATTTGAGCATACTTAGCATGTTCGGCCTTGTCGCGCTCTCTGGCGTATTGATAAATGACGCCCTGCTCTTAATAGATTATATCAACAGGGAGCGGGCTAAAGGAACGGATGCCCATACCTCTATAATAGAGGCCGGACGCCGCCGTTTCAGGCCGATTATTCTTACCTCTTTAACTACCTCGCTCGGCCTTACGCCGATGATATTAGAGACGAGCGTGCAGGCGCAATTTCTTATACCGATGGCCATAAGCCTCGGTTTCGGTATTTTATTCGCAACCGGTATTACGCTTCTGCTCATTCCGTCGCTCTATCTTGTGCTCGAAGACATAAGAAGGCTGCTTGGGTTGAAAGAGCTTGATATGAGCCATATGATACAGGCCGGTGAAGAGACGCAAAAGGCTGAAACCACGAAGTAGTTAACCGGGTCTGGTCGGCTATTTTATAGAGACTGTCTTGAATGTTTTGGTTTTTTTTGGTGACCAGTACACATTTCACAATGGCATAATGCTCGATTCGTGGTTCCGGTCGCGTAGGTTGGGTTAGCGAAGCGTAACCCAACAAAGATGTATTGTCTGGAAAAATTAGTTGTAGGGTGGGCACTGCCCACCGAAAACGATATAACATAAAAAATGGTGGGTTGTGCCCACCCTCCTGTATGGCTGTCTTTGCAAGGAGCGTTAGCGACGAAGCAATCCGGTTTTACAGGTAAAGGCGTAAAGGCAAGATTGCCGCGCTTTGCTCGCAAAGACCATAACTGTCGCCCTGAACTCGATTCAGGGTCTGGTCGGCAGCACGAAGATGCTTATTTAAATACGAGATGCTGAATCGAGTTCAGCATGACAGGTGCTGGTGGGTTGTGCCCACCCTGCATGGCTGTCTTTGCGAGGAGCGTTAGCGACGAAGCAATCCGGTTTTACCGGTAAAGGCGTAAAGGCAGGATTGCCGCGCTTTGCTCGCAAAGACCATAACTGTCACCCTGAACTCGATTCAGGGTCTGGACGGCAGCACGAAGATGCGGGTTTAAATACAAGATGCTGAATCAAGTTCAGCATGACAGGTGCTGGTGGGTTGTGTTGGTGAAGCGCAACCCAATTTACGCACTCTTTTATATTCCATGCGCAGTGCGCACCTGAATCGAGTTCAGCATGACAGGCTTAGGTGAAGTGAATATTTGGTGCATAACAAAAGCCCGCCGGTCATACGACCGGCGGGCTTTTGTATTTACTGTTGGGTTACGCTTCGCTAACCCAACTTAACCCATCTCGTCTTTTTTTATCTTGTCCATCAGTTCAGCCGTTACCCTTGTTTCGCCAAGCGCGGCGGCCGCCTTCTCTATCTTGCCCTTTGCCATGCCTCTGACGAATGACGGTATCTTTTCAAGTCTTTGTAATGCGTCGTCGTCC
>JAJRYL010000172.1 GCA_024275855.1 Deltaproteobacteria bacterium | reverse complement strand
TCTTCGATGTTCGAATATATTTTCGCCAACCACTATTGCGTCGTCAACAACTATGCCGAGCGCGAGAATAAAGGCGAAGAGAGAGAGCATGTTGATAGAGACATCGAGCCCCGGCATTAAAAAGAGCGCACCCAGAAACGAGATGGGAATACCGAGCATTACCCAGCTTGCAAGACGAATATCCAAGAAAAGACCGAGCACTATAAAGACAAGCACAAGCCCTAACATAGCGTTCTTCATAAGCAGGTTCATTCTGCTCTTCAACATTTCGCTCTTATCGTCAAACGTAGAGAGGTGAACGGAGTCCGGCAGCGTCAACTGCTTATCGGCGAGGTACGACTTTACAACGTTCGATATTTCTATGGGCTTTTGATCCCCGACGCGGAAAACAGCCACCATTGCCGCAGGCTTTCCGTCGAAGGTTAAAAACTCGTCCGTCTCGCGGAAGGTATCGCGCACAGTGGCAATATCTCCGAGGCGCACAGCCGTACCGTCCGGCCTGTTTATTATAAGTATGTCGGCGTACTCGCTTCCCTTGTGCCGCTTCTCTTTCGTGCGGATCATTACCGTACCGCCTTCGGACTTTATACTGCCGCCCGGCAGATCGATAGATGCCTGTCTGATCCGCTCGGCAACCGTGCCGAGCGTCATGCCGTATCTTCTAAGTCTCTCTTCGGGAACATCTATAGAGATTTCGTAAGGGCGCACACCCGCCAGCTCGGTCTGGGTAATTTCAGGCAACGTCCTCAAGTCGTCGCTGATTCCCTCGGCGTACTCGTGCAGGCTGCGCTCCGGAATATCTCCGTACACAACCGCGTAGATAACCTGGGTACGCCTTTCGAGTTTAGTAACCACCGGTTTCTCGGCCTCTTCAGGCATGGTGGTTATACGGTCTACCTCGGCCTTTATCTCCTGAGTCAACAGATCGATATCGGTACCGTTAACCGCCTCGGCGGTAATAGTGGCCAAGCCCTCGGACGCAACCGAAGTAACCTTCTTAATACCCGTAATGCCGCTTAAGCTCTCCTCTACCTTAAGCACAACGCCGTCTTCCACCTCGGCGGGGCCGGCGCCGAGATAGAGCACCGAGACCTGAACCCTGTCGAGAAGGATCTCCGGGAATATTTCCTGCTTAAGCGACATAGCCGTCATAAAGCCGCCTACAACCAGGATAAGCATCAACAGGTTGGCGGCGACATGATTGCCCGCCATCCATTGTATAGCCTTCCTCACTCGCTTCCCTCTTTAATAAACAGCGGCCATTAACACCCCTGCCCGTTTAACTTCAGTTCACTTGCCGTTGTCCACTATGGTTCGTAGGCGCATGCCGTCGGCGGCACCCGTAAGGTCGGTCGTAACTACCAGGGCGGAATCGGTGAGGCCCTCTTTTATAATAACCGTCTTGTCCTCTATCCTTACCGGTTTCACCTTGCGTATCTTTAAAGTATTGCCATCTTCTACGGTCCAGACGGTATAAGAGTCCCGAAGCGCGCTTCTTGAAATATTGAAAACACCGTGTAAAGTAGCGCCGTCTATCTCAACATCAACAAAACTCCCTATAACGAGAGGCGGCCTGCCATTGCTCTTAAACCCGGCCTTAAGGCCGTACGGGTCTTCGACCCTGACAATTACGCGGTTCATGCGCCCGTTCGGGTCTACCTCGCCTAAAGAACGCACAACCGATCCGTTCCACTTATAGGTGCGCCCGCCCGCAACGATACTTACCCTCGCGTGCGAGCCTTTTTTACGGCTTCCTGCGGCCGGTACGTCTATCCACTCAAGATCGTCTACCTTAATCGGCACCAAAACCTCTATATTGTCGGTTCCGGTTAACGTAACGATCTCTGTGCCTACTCTTACGAACTGGCCGAGTTCAACGTTTTCGGTACGGACTATAGAGTTGAAAGGGGCGCGAAGCACGGTGCGCTCAAGATTTACACGCTCCTGGGCAAGGGCCGCTTTCGCGGAACTCAGTTCCGCGCGGGCCTTTTTCAACTGCGGCACAAACACCGTTAACGGGTTCGGTTTACCGCCTAAAGCCGCGCTTCTCTTTCCGGCGCTCTTCCATATAGAACGAGCCACCCGCGCCTCGCCCTTCACCTTGGCGAGTTCGAACTCGGCGGCGACAAAAGCCGCTTTAGCCCTCTCGACACTCAGCCTGTAATCAACATCCTCTATCTTCATCAGCACCTTGCCCTCAGGCACAATACCGCCCTGTACCAGAGAATCGGAGACAAACGTCAACTTGCCGCCTACCTGAGGGATAATCGTTACGCTTCTTGCAGGCTGCGCAATGCCCGTACCGGCAATCACTATCCTGTGCGACCCGCGCTTAACCTCCGCTACCCTTACAAGGGCTCCGGTATCGCGTTTCGGCCTCTTCTTAGGCGCCTCACGGCTCGCCACTAAAGTAGACATTACAGCCACTCCGGCTATAAGAATAAGAAACGGCGCGGCTATCTTTAAAATCTTTTTTCCTGAAGCCATTAACCACTATCTCCTTTTATAGAACCTGTTTGCCGGAGACTTATCCGGCAAAAAAGCCCCTGCCACCGGCCTCTTCTACCTGCCGGACACGGCTGCTCGTTCGAGTATACGCTTTTCCATAAAGTCGCCGCCGAGGGAGCGTATAAGGCTTATGCGGGCCGAGATTAAAGTGCGCCTTGCGCTGACCAGTCCGCTCATGGCCTCGTACAATCTCTGCCGTTCGGTTAAAACATCTATATAACCGCCAACCCCGTTGCCGTACTTGTTCGTCGCTTCATCAAGCGCGCCGCTTGCCGCGTCAACCCTCGCTTTCGCCAACGGTAAAGCGGTGATTGCCGCGCGGTTCTCTTCGAGCGCGCCCTCTACGTCTTTTAGCGCGTTAAGCAGGGCCAGGCGGTACTCCAATAGCGACTCGTTAAAGACAGCCTCGCTCTTAAGAACCTCGGCCTTTCGCCTGCCGCCGTCAAGTACGGGCAAAGAGGCCTGGAGCAGCAGGCTCCAGAAGACGTTAGGGGAGCTGATAAGGCTGCCGAGAGAGGCGCTCGCCTCGCCGTAATCGCCCGTAAGACTAAAAGACGGAAAACGGTCTGCTATAGCGGCCCCTACTCTGCTGTTATTTGCCTCTACTCTGTGAAAAGCGGCCTGTAAATCGGGCCTGCGCCTTATAAGTACGCTTGGAAGAAGAGCCGGAACATCGGGCGGCTCCGGCTGAACAAGGTCGATACCTGAAATCATGGCGGACGGCGGGTTGCCGGTAAAGATGGCCACTGCGTGGGACGCGCCCGCAAGTTCCGACACCAGAGCCGGCAAACGCGTTCTGGCAACAGCCACACCCTCTTCGGAAACAAAGAGGTCACGCGCGGAGGTCAAACCCTCTTTATACCGCTGCGCGTTTAAAGAGTACCTCTCTTTTGCCGTCTCTACCATCAGCCGCGCTATCTTTAACTGCAGGCTCCGCTCTACGGCTACATAGTACGAATCGGCAAGCTCGGCGGAAACAGTGATATAGAGCGCCCTGAGATCGTAAACCGTAGCGGCCATATCTTTACGGGCGGCCTCGGTCGAGGCCGAAAGCCTTCCCCATATATCGAGTTCGTAACTCGCCACGCCGGAACGACTGTACTTATCCGCCGTTGTGCCAAATACCTTGCTCCGCCCCCTGTTGCCTGTCAGGTCGAGCTGCAAAGCCTCGGCTCCGCGCGCTACCCCCGCAACCGCGCGGGCGGCCTTAACGCGCTCGTACGCGATAGCTATGTCGAGGTTTCCCCTAAAGGCC
>JAJRYL010000171.1 GCA_024275855.1 Deltaproteobacteria bacterium | reverse complement strand
CGTTTACAAACTCGGCCCACGATATAAACTTGTCGTAGATGTTGAGCAGAAGGCCCTGCTCATTTGCCTCTTCGTCTACCTTTTCGGTCTTTGTAAGGTACCTGCTGCGCTCGGTTTCGTCCGTATTCTTTTCCTCGTTCATAGTCTCTTCAGAATCGTCGTTCTGCACCCCTTTTTTGTCCGCCTCCTGCTCCTCGGGTTCTGTCGAAGCTGCGCTTAAGTCCCCGAGAAGCCTGTCCGGAATAAGTCTGCCCCACGGTTCAAAGGGCACAATGGCTCGGTATCGCTCTGTCTTTACGCCCTGCTCTGCCCAACCCTTCTTTATCGATTTAGCGAGAGCGAGGCTCTCTTTCGCCGAGTTAGAATCTGTAGAGCCGCCTGTTAAAGCCTCTTTCAAGAACTGCTCGACCCGTTGCTCGCACGCCCTTATCTGCGTCGAGGCCGGCCTGTGGCAAAGCAGGTGTTTTACGGTAGCCTTCCACTCTTTAAAGAGGCCGTAATACTCGGCGCCAAGCAGTCCGGTAAGCCTTCTGTTTTCGATTATCCAGAAGAGATCCGCGGTTAAGGTGTCCGCTGATAGAGCTTGCCTGTTATCGAACGCGACTTCAAGCGCGCCCTCTCTTTTTTGGGCGCAGAGGAAGAAGATAATGAACTTGGCGAGCCTCTCCTGCGCCTGTGCCGTCCGCATGCTTACAAGCGAGACCGGCAGGAAAATCGTCTCTGAGTCGCACCACGCGAAGGCGTGGTCTATAAGCAGGGCTGGGTGGGCGGTTTTATGAAGTACCGGAAGGTATGGACGCGGATTGGTATCGCCCTTAAGGTCTACAACCCTCATCTGGGCGCCGGTTATAGCGGCGGCAAGCAGGGTTAACCTCTTCAGTTCGTCTTTTATTTTAAGAGGCGCGGCGTCGGTATTCCAGGTCTTGAAACGGCGGGCGTGGAGCAGCCGGATTACCTTGTCCACCCCTTTGCCAATAAGGTGTTCCATCTATCGGCTCCGATTAGTTTTATTCAGGCGGTTGCTTTATCGATATAGAGAAAAATAGAGAAAACTTTTTCAATATTTTTCTCTCTAATGTCGGGAATGATATTTAGACGGTTACTTTAATGCTCTTAAGCGGGCTGTTTAGAAAGTTACTTCTACGGGGCCGGTTAAAAGATTTAAAAGGTCGCCTCAATTATGTCGAGCATGCTTTTGTGCATGTCCGGGTCGTCGGTAAGCGCCAATACGATTGCGGCCTCGCAGGCTGCGCCAGGAGAAAGCCCTTTGTTTATAAGGGTAGCCGCGTGAACCAGCAGCCTTGTGCCGGGGGGGGACTCAAGGCCGGAGTCAACAAGGGCGCGCATCTTGCGCCCCGCGTTTACGAGCTTCGCGGCCTGCGAGTTATCTATGCCGCTCTCTTTTGCAACTATCTCTGTTTCAAGTCCGGCCTCAGGGTAGTCGAACTCTATAGCTATAAAGCGTTGTCGGGTGGAAGTCTTTAAGTCTTTTAAGATGTGCTGGTATCCGGGGTTGTAAGAGACCACAAGCATAAAGTCGTCCGGCGCCGTTAGTTCTTCGCCGGTCTTCTCTATAGGCAGTTTTCTTCTGTCGTCAGTTAGCGGATGGATTACGACGGTTGTATCTTTTCGTGCCTCAACCACTTCGTCAAGGTAGCAGATGCCGCCTGTTCTTACGGCGCGGGTGAGGGCGCCGTCTACCCAGATAGTCTCCTGTCCCTTTATAAGGTAGCGGCCAAGGAGGTCCGAGCTGGTAAGGTCGTCGTGGCAGGCCACCGTGTAAAGATGAAGCCCTAAGCGCCATGCCATGTGAGCTACAAAGCGGGTCTTGCCGCAACCGGTGGGGCCTTTCAAGAGTATCGGCATGCGGCTGTTGTAAGCCGCCTCGAATATCTCTACTTCGTTGGCCACCGGCAGGTAGAAGGGGGCGTTAGCCCCCTTCTGACTGTCCGTGGCCAGGTTTCCGTTATGTTGAACTTTATCTTTGTTCACAGTAACCCTTTTCTGTCTTAAACGTTCCTGTTGGACTTCGACTCTTTAACGGCTTGTAGCCCGTTTAAGGAGGAAGAAGTCGTAAAGGTATACTACTAACCCTAATGTAAAGGTCGCTCCGAAGAAGAGCCTCATCGCGTAGAAGATACCCATGTGGCTCTGTGTCTCCATGAAGCCTATTGCGAGCACGCGCTGCAGATAGGCCTGTACTATTCCCGCACCCGTAAGAGAGAGGGCTATGCAGATCATGGAGATAACCATTGTCCAGAAGGCGAATATCTCTGCCTTCTGATTCATCACCTCGGCTGTTCTGCGCCTGAGGTTAGGTACGGCATAAGAGGCCATAGCCATTACTATCATAGCGTACGCTCCGAAGAACGCCAGGTGGCCGTGGCTCGCCGTCATCTGCGTGCCGTGGGTATAGTAGTTTATCTGCGGCAGGGTGTGCATGAAGCCGAGTACGCCCGCGCCGAGAAAAGAGACTATGGCCGTTCCTACCGTCCAGTGCAGCGCAGCGCTGTTCGGATGCTTTCTGCTTCTCATGCTTACCATCTTGAGCGAGAAGACGATCATTGCGATAAAAGGCAGTATCTCTACAGCGGAGAACCACGCGCCCCAGGTCTGCCAGAACTCTGGTGTTCCTATCCAGTAGTAGTGGTGCCCCGTTCCGATGATACCCGAAAGAAAGGTAAGACCTATGATGATATAGAGCCACTTCTCGACAACCTCTCTGTCAACGCCCGTTAGCTTAATGAGCAGGAAGGAGAGGATGGCGGCCATTATAAGCTCCCATACGCCTTCTACCCACATGTGTATTACCCACCACCAGAAGAACTTGTCCATAACCATGTTGTCGGGTTTGAAGAAGGCGAAAAGATAGAAGACCGCAAGCCCTAAAAATCCTATAAGCAGGACTACGGTAATGCTTGTTCTTCTGCGTCCCTTGATCATGGTCATTATCATGTTGAAGATAAACATAAGAACGACTATTACTATAGCCACTTTAATGATAAAGGGCTGTTCGAGGAACTCTCTGCCGTCGTGCCATCTGAAGAGATAACCGACTATCGCCGTAGCTCCGCCGACGAGAAACATCCAGAAGTGGAGCCACGCCAGTTTTACGCTGTATATCTCCCCTTCCACCTCTTCGGGCAGCAGGTAGTAGGCAGAGCCCATAAATCCGAATATTATCCAGACCACAAGCAGGTTGATATGTATCATTCGGGCAATATTAAAAGGTATTGCCGGAAAGAGAAAATCGGGCGCGAGGTACTGTATGGCTATTATTAACCCGAACAGTATCTGAGCTGCGAAGAGCGCGAGCGCCGCTACAAAGTATGGAAAGGCCACGCGCTGAGATTCGTACTTATATGTCATTTTTGTCTCCTATGCACTGTTATCTTGTAAAAAAGAGTTTTTTGCTATCCGTTGCGATTATCCTTCGATATTCGGCGGCCAGTTCGATGTTTCAATCTTGCCCATCCACTTGAAGAATTCGACGAGTGAGTTTATATCTTTTTTGGAAAGATCGAACTGCGGCATTCTTCTTGTCGCGCCCCAACCCTGCACAGCGGTCGTTTCGAGCACAACGCGTACATAATCCTCGCCACGCCTCTTTATTACATTAGAGAGTTCGGGAGCGTAGTACGCCCCTTCGCCCAAAAGCGTATGGCAGTCGATGCAGGCGTGCTTTTCCCATACCTTTTTGCCCCAGGCCACCTCTTCGGTGATCTTGCCGGTGTGCGCCCTTGCGGGGAATGATTTTATTGAGAGGACGGTCATGTACAAAAATATTGCCGATACTATTACCGTCGCTCCGATAAACATGTTCCTTGCCGAAGCCTTATTCATAAATTTTCTCCTTGCCGGTCTCTTTGACCAATATTTTATACGTATATCTAACTATCTACTTCTCAAGGCTACAGGTTCCGCGCCCTATCTTCATTGATACGTATCAACGATTCATCTATTTTCATAGTAAACCGATCTTATTTGTCGTTTATGATGTAATCTCTTGCCTTTTGCGCAACTGGTGCTAAGATTATCTCTAAAGCACCTGCGGTGGGCAACACCCAATAGGTTGCAGTTTTATAGTTTGGCACCTGCGGCAGGCAACATCCGACAGGTTACGCTCTGCCGTTTGGTACCTGCGGTGCGTAACACCCGATAGGTTGCAGTTTTATAGTTTGTTATTTGTTCCGTATGGATTTAGCGTGTGCGGGTCGCACTCTTTCGGTGAGCGGTAAAAGTACCATTGTTGTTAACGGCTCTGTGGTGGTTTGTAAAAAAATCCGGTGCGGGCCGCACCTTGCGGACAAAGAATCAAATACGCTTTACGTACCTGGTATACGCTGCCGCGAGTCGCGACTCGCGGTGGGTGTTTTTTGCGACAGCACCGGGTCTGTGGCGAGCACCTTGCGGACAAAGAATCAAATACGTTTTACGTACCTGATATACGCTGTCGCGCGTCGCGACCTGCGGTGGGTGATACTTTTATTTTGTCATGCTGAACTTGATTCAGCATCTCAAAAAACAGTCAGTTTTTATAAGCGGAAGTATTGTTAATCTTTATGCTGCTTGCGCGTTT
>JAJRYL010000170.1 GCA_024275855.1 Deltaproteobacteria bacterium | reverse complement strand
GGTTTCGGAGCTTGCTTTAAGCGCCGAGGTTTTTGACGGTGAAGTGAAAGAGCATCTCTTTTACGAAGTCGTAAAGATGCAGATGGCCAATAGACGGCTCGGCACCGCATGCACCAAGACCAAGGGCGAAGTGTCCGGCGGAGGTATCAAGCCGTGGAAACAGAAGGGAACAGGCCGCGCGCGTACGGGTTCCAACCGTAACCCTCTCTGGAAGGGCGGCGGCACGGTCTTTGGTCCCAAGCCGAGAGACTACTCTTACAAGGTTCCTAAAAAGGTTCGCAAAGAGGCGCTCAGGTCCGCTTTAAGGTACAAGCTCAAAGAGAAGACCTTTAAGGTGTTCGACAACCTTAATCTCGACGCTCCGAAGACGAAGAAAGCACTGGAGATATTCAACTCCGCGGGGCTTAAGGGCGCGCTTGTTGTTATGGAACCGGGCAACAACAACCTGAAACTCGCCGTTCGCAACATCAAGGGTTTTAAGGCTATAGAGACCGGCGGCCTCAATGTATTCGATATATTGAAGTACAAAGAGCTGGTAATGACGCAAGGCGCATTCGAGAAAGTGGAGGCGAGCTTGAGATGAACAACAGCCCGTATTCAATAATTAAAGCACCGGTCGTAACGGAAAAGTCTATGACCAAACTCTCTGAGAATAATCAGGTCGTCTTGTGGGTAGACTGCAACGCTAATAAGACCCAGATAAAGGTTGCCGTTGAAGAGGCCTTTGAGGTTAAGGTTGAATCTGTAAATACCCAGAAAGTTCCGGGTAAGGTCAAAAGAATGGGCAAGCACGCTGGTCGCACGCCGGTTCGCAAAAAGGCCTACGTAACCCTCAAAGAGGGTGAAAAGATAGAAATGTTCGAAGGCGTATAGATTAGATTATGCAGATTCTACCGCATCGCGGTTAAGACGATACGACTAAGTTATTAAATCTTCAGTACCACTGTTTAATAGTGAGAGAGCAAAATGGCAGTTAAGAAATATAATCCGACTTCTCCGGGCATAAGAACACGCACTACGCTCGATTACTCCGAGATTACCAAAAAAAGACCAGAGCGCGCGCTTGTTGCGCCAAAGACCCGTAGCGGCGGACGTAATAATAACGGTAGAATAACTACCCGCTGGATTGGCGGCGGTCACAAGAAACTCTACAGGATAATCGACTTCAAGCGCGACAAGCACGATATTCCGGCTCGCGTTTCGGCTATTGAGTACGACCCTAACAGAACCGCCAACCTGGCTCTTCTGGTTTACGCAGACGGTGAGAAGCGCTACATACTCGCGCCTCTCGGTCTCAAGATTGACGATACCGTCTCTTCCGGGCCTGAGTCCGATATAAAACCGGGCAACGCGCTGCCTCTTAAAAATATGCCTCTCGGAACTCATGTCCACAATATCGAGATGAAGATCGGCAAGGGCGGACAGCTCGTAAGAAGCGCCGGAGGTTATGCGCAGCTCATGGCCAAAGAGGGCAAGTACGCTACTGTGAAGCTGCCGTCTAACGAGGTTCGCTACATACCTATGGACTGTTACGCCACTATCGGCCAGATAGGCAACATAGAGAGCGAGAACGTCAAGATAGGTAAGGCCGGAAGAAAACGGTGGCTCGGCAAGGTGCCTAAGGTTAGAGGTGTCTGTATGAACCCGGTAGACCATCCGCACGGCGGTGGTGAGGGAAGAAGCAAGGGAGGCAACCACCCGACAAGTCCGTGGGGTACGCCGACCAAGGGATATAAGACCAGAAAACGCTCCAAGAGCGACAAAATGATTGTAAGCAGAAAGAGGAGGAAATAACGGTGCGTTCAGCGAAAAAAGGGCCGTTTATAGACGACCATCTGCTTAAGAAGATCGAGAAGGCCGAAGATTCAAGAAGCCGCAAGGTTATTAAAACATGGTCGCGCAGGTCGATGATTTCGCCTGAAATGGTCGGTTTTACCATAGCGGTTCATAACGGCAGGAAGCACATTCCGGTCTTCGTAACAGAGAATATGGTCGGACACAAGCTCGGTGAGTTCTCTCCGACCCGCACCTTCCACGGCCACGCGGCCCTTAAGAAGGTAAAAGGGGGTAAATAGGTATGGAGACCACAGCAAGGGCTATGTACATGAAGGTTTCCGCCCAGAAAACTCGTCTGGTTATAGACCAGATCAGGGGTAAGAAGGTAGAAACCGCCCTCTCTATTCTGACGCTGAGCAACAAGGCCGTCAGTAAAGATATTTCAAAGCTTTTAAAAAGCGCGATCGCCAATGCCGAGAACAACAACAACCTTAACATAGACGAACTCTACGTTAAGACCGCTTTTGTCGGCGAGGGGCCTACGCAAAAGCGTATGAGACCGAGGGCGATGGGCAGGGGCAACACTATAAGAAAAAGGTCGAGCCACATAACAATAGTGCTTGACGAAAAAGGCCGCTAATTCCGGTCGTAAGCCGGGCAGATCGGCCGCACAGTTCTTTTATCGACAGAGACGGTTTTACCATTGAGCCTTGTCGGCTCTTTTAGAATAAAGTTTTTTAATCGGTTCAGGTAAGTTTACCCGTAGTTTTCATTGTGAGCGGGTCGGCGAATATTACAGAAGAGGTCCTGTTTAAGGGCGCTCTACTTCAAGACGGGAGGCAGTTCTTGGGTCAGAAAGTACATCCAATAGGTTTCAGGCTTGGCATCACCAAGGACTGGGATTCGAGGTGGTATGCCGAAAAGAATTACGCGGCTTTTGTTCATGAAGATTTAAAGCTTCGCACTTTTTTAAAAAAGAGGCTCTTTCATGCCGGCATCTCCAAGATAGAGATTGAGCGTACCGCAAACAAGATACGCATTATTATCCGTACCGCAAGGCCGGGTATAGTTATAGGCAAGCGCGGTTCCGAGATAGAGGTGATGAAGAAAGAGCTTATCAAACTTCTCGGTAAAGATATAACTATAGATATTGTCGAGGTCAGAAAGCCCGATACCGACGCGCAGCTTTTAGCGGAAAACGTTGCCCTTCAGTTAGAGCGCAGGGTCTCATTCAGAAGAGCGATGAAAAAGGCGGTAACCTCTTCTCTTAGAATGGGCGCCAAGGGTATAAAGATTATGTGCGCAGGCCGTTTGGGCGGCGCAGAGATAGCGCGCTCCGAGTGGTACAGGGAGGGCAGGGTTCCTCTTCACACGCTTCGCGCGGATATAGACTACGGTCAGGCCGAGGCCAAGACCACTTACGGAATTATTGGAATCAAGGTTCTTATCTATAAGGGAGAGGCCCCGCTTCGCAGAGGCACCCTCGAAGATAAACCGAGAGCTTAGAATTTTATATAGACAGGTGATATTATGTTAATGCCGAAAAAGGTAAAATTTCGTAAACAGCAGCGCGGCAAGCGCAGAGGGCTCGCACACAGGGGTTGCAACGTCAGCTTCGGCGAGTACGGTCTTAAGGCGCAGACCTGCGGCTGGTTGACGACCCGCCAGATAGAGGCCGCCCGTATCGCTATGACCCGTTATATCAAAAGGGGCGGCAAGATCTGGATACGAGTCTTCCCGGATAAGCCGATTACCAAAAAACCTGCCGAGACCCGTATGGGAAGCGGTAAAGGTAGTCCTGAAAACTGGGTGGCCGTTATCAAACCGGGCCGTGTAATCTACGAGATGGAAGGTGTTAGCGAAGAGATAGCCAGAGAGGCGTTCCGTCTTGCGGCTCATAAACTCCCGCTGCCTGTTAAGTTTGTAAAGAGAGAGGCTTTATGAAGTACAAAGAGATAAAAGAGATGAATCTCGAAGAGGTTAAGGCAAAGGCCGCGGAGCTTGATAAAGAAATCTTCGCCCTGCGCATGCGCAATGTAACGTCTCAGCTTGAGAATCCGTTGAAGATTCGCAGCACCAGACGCGATATAGCACGGCTCAAGACCGCAATCGCTGAGAAGGAGAGTACGCAGAATGGCTGATGTTAGAAAATCGAGAAAGATTATAACCGGCAACGTTGTCGGCGCATCGATGGACAAGACCGTAATCGTTACCGTTGAAAGGCTCGCAAAGCATCCCCGTTACGGAAAGTATATTAAAAAGCGCGTGAAGTACAGCGCCCATGACGAGACCAACCAGTGCGCGCCCGGAGACAAGGTATCTATAATCGCTACACGCCCGTTGTCCAAAACAAAGAGGTGGCGTGTTAGTGAAGTAATAGAGAAGGCCAAGTAGGCATTCGGCGGCGGCTCAGGTTTATGTTGCTCTGATAAACTCCGGCACTTCCGGCTGTCAGGGTAAGGGTCGGGTTCTCAGGTGGTTATTTAATAGTAATCGGCTCTAACCGTTAGAGGCCGAATCAGATAGATTTATTTTTTTCTCAGAGGTAGGATATTATGATACAGATGCAGACCAAGCTTCGGGTCGCGGATAACTCGGGTGCTAAAAAAGTATCGTGCATTCGCGTAGTTGGCGCAGGTAACAAGTCCGTTGCGAATATCGGCGACGTGATCGTAGTTAACGTTAAAGAGGCGGTTTACGACGCAAAGGTTAAGAAGGGCGACGTTGTGCGCGCGGTTGTTGTGCGTACCCGTAAAGAGACCCGCAGGCCGGACGGAACCTATATCCGCTTCGACGAGAACTCGGTTGTTATAATAGGTAAGGATAACGAGCCGATCGGCACAAGAATTTTCGGCCCCGTAGCCAGGGAGCTTAGAGCCAAGAAGTTTATGAAGATAGTCTCTTTGGCTCCAGAGGTACTTTAGGCGGCGGAGCTGTTTAAAGAGAGTTAAGGACGCGCGAATATATAAAAGTATCGTTGGCCCCGGAAGTGCTTTAGGCAGCGGAGCTGTTAAGAAGAGCTAAGTACCGCAAATATATAAAAAGTGTCGTTTGCCCCGGAAGTCCTTTGAAACCCGGAGTTATCTATAGAAATCCCGGATGAAGAGATATAAGTACGTATCGTTGGCCTCCGGAGCCTTTTAACGCCGGAGCCGTTATGCCGGATTCGTTTTAGTGAAACATTTTTTTTAAGGTTAAATTATGCAGGCTAAGAAATTCAAGATAAAGAAGGACGATCAGGTAATGGTCGTAAGCGGCCGGGAGAAGGGTAAAACCGGTAAGGTAACGAACGTACTTGTCTCAAAAGAGCGTGTTACCGTAGACAAGCTCAACATGGTAAAGCGCCATACAAAACCTTCGGCCAAGTTGAAGCACGGCGGCATTATAGAAAAAGAGGCGCCGATGGCGATCTCTAACGTAATGATCCTGTGCGGAAAGTGCAAAGGCCCCGTAAGAGTCGGAAGGAAAGTGCTCGACAACGGAAACAAGGTCAGGTTTTGCAGAAAGTGCGGCGAGGTAATAGACAAATGACTCCGAGGATGAAAGAGCAGTATACAAAAGAGATAGTTGCCACTCTGATGAAAGAGTTCAATTATAAAAACGTTATGCAGGTTCCTAAAATCTCTAAGATCGTACTGAATATCGGTCTTGGCGAGGCCGTACGCGACGCCAAGGTAGTAGACGCCGCTGTTCGGGATATGACCAAGATATCGGGACAGAAACCGGTCGTTACCAAGGCTAAAAAGTCTATAGCTACTTTTAAGCTTAGGGCCGGAATGCCGATAGGTTGCGCGGTGACGCTTCGCGGAAACAGGATGTACGAGTTCTACGACCGCCTGGTGAACTTCTCGCTGCCGCGTATCAGAGACTTCAGGGGACTTAACGACAAGAGCTTCGACGGTCGCGGCAACTACACGACCGGTATTAAAGAGCAGATTATCTTTCCGGAGATAGAGTACGACAAGATAGACAAGATCAGAGGTATGAATATTACGGTATGCACGACTGCTTCTACCGACGAAGAGGCGAAGGCGCTCCTGAAACATATGGGAATGCCCTTTAGAAATTAAAGTATAATCGGCCGGTTTAACGACCGGCGGTAGAGGGAGGTACTTTTGGCTAAGAAGTCGCTGATAGCGAAGGCCAAGAAGAAGCAGAAGTTCAAGGTCAGGGAGTATTCCAGATGTCCGATTTGCGGAAGATCTCGGGGGTACTACAGGAAGTTCGATATGTGCAGAATATGCCTTAGAAGCATGGCCCTTAAAGGTCTGCTGCCGGGTGTTGTAAAATCGAGCTGGTAGATATTAGTCAGTTAAATTAAGCTGGAGAGTAAAAGAAATGTCAATGACAGACCCCGTAGCGGATATGTTGACCAGAATCCGTAACGCCTTACAGGCCCGTCACTCTGAGATTAAGCTCCCGTCCTCTACCCTTAAGGTAGAGATAGCGAGAATACTCAAGGAGGAGGGTTATATTAAAGATTATCGTGTTTCGACCGGTGATGACCGCCCGCAGCTCGGTCTGCTTCTAAAGTATTCCGCAGATAAGAAGGCCATCATAACGAGCATCAAGAGGGTAAGCAAGCCCGGTCTCAGGAAATACGTGAACAGCCAGAAGGTTCCGAGGGTACTAAACGGGCTCGGCATAGCCATCGTCTCTACCTCAAGGGGTGTGATGACGGACAAAAAAGCGCGTGAGACAGGGGTCGGTGGAGAGGTTCTCTGCACGGTCTACTAATTGCCGCCGGGTTACACCCGTATGCTGATAGACCCTGTCAGGTAGCTTAGAATATAATTTTTTCAGTCACGGATTAAGAGGAATAGAGATATGTCCAGGATAGGTATAAAACCGATAGACCTGCCCGCCGGAGTTACGGTGTCGCAAAGCGGCAATACTATTAAGGTGAAGGGCAAGGGCGGCGAACTCGAACTCGCTATAAGAGACGAGGTATCGGTTGAGGTCGGTGACAAGAGCCTTGCCTTTAAGCGCAAAGACGACTCTAAAGAGTCTCGCGCGTACCACGGTCTTTTTAGAAGCCTGGTAGCTAACATGGTACATGGCGTCACTGTCGGGTTCGAGAAGAGGCTCGACATAATCGGTGTAGGTTACAAGGCGGACGTGCAGGGTTCCGTAGTGAACCTTGCGCTCGGCTACTCGCACCCCATTAAGTACCCTCTTCCAAAAGGCATTAAGGCAACGGTCGATACTAAGGCCAACAGTATTCTTATTCAGGGAGCCGACAAGCAGATAGTCGGTCAGGTAGCAGCGGATATCAGGTCTATGCGTCCTCCGGAGCCGTACAAGGGCAAGGGAATAAAGTACGCGGATGAGACTATAAGAAGAAAAGCCGGTAAGGCTGGTAAGGGTGCCGGAGGTTGATATGGCAGGCAAAGTAATTAAAAAAAGTGGTTGGCAGAGAAGGAAAGAGCGTGTAAGGAAGAAGGTACGCGGAACAGCCGAGAGGCCGCGCCTTACAGTGTTTCGCTCCAACAGACATACCTATGCTCAGTTGGTAGACGATACGTCGAGCACAACGCTTGCATTCATCTCCACAGAGAATAAAGCGCTCGACGCAAAGGGCAACAAGACCGAAAAGGCCAAGAACGCCGGAAAGCTCGTAGCGGAACTCGCTATTAAAGGCGGCATAACAAGCGTGGTCTTCGACCGCAACGGTTACCTCTATCACGGACGCGTAAAGGCCATGGCCGAAGGCGCTCGCGAAGGCGGCTTAAAGTTCTAACTACGGCCCTCGGGCGTTTATTTACGACACTCGGTCTGTTTATAGGATTCGTGGCGTAGATTCGGGAATTAGGCGTTTTTCAGGATACAGCATGTTCTTATGCCTTCGGGCATATTTTGAAAGATGCCGGTTACAGTCAGTTGTAAGACCAGTTTAGTATTTGGTGTTCTGCACCACTTGTATGGATAAATTAGGAGGAGCTTTCTTTGGAAAAGAATGTACCGGCTGAAGGGGAACTTAGAGACAAGCTTGTCTACCTCAACAGGGTAGCGAAGGTTGTTAAAGGCGGTAAGCGTTTCAGCTTTAGCGCCATAGTAGTTGTCGGCGACGGGGCGGGAAGAGTCGGCTCCGGACTTGGCAAGGCCAACGAAGTGCCCGAGGCTATTCGCAAGGCGATAGAGTCTGCAAAGAGCAACCTGCACACCGTTCCGCTCTCCGAAGAAGGGTCTATTCCGTTTGAGGTTATAGGCAGGTATGGCGCGGGCAGGGTAATGTTGAAACCGGCCAGCGAGGGTACCGGAATAATAGCGGGCGGTGCGGTAAGGGCCGTTGTAGAGGTCGCTGGAGTTCACAACATACTTACCAAGTGTCTCGGTACTCATAACCCTCACAATCTGGTTAAGGCTACTATAGATGCTTTAACACAGCTCAAGAGTCCTGAAGAGATGGCGCGGCTCAGGGGCAAGAGCCTTCACGAGGTAAGATAATGGCAGAGAAAGAGTTTATAAAAGTTACGCTTGTAAAGAGCGGCATAGGGTACAGTACCAGGCAGAAAAATACCCTCAAGGGGCTTGGGCTTCATAAAATGCACAGGCCGAAGCTTCTTATGGATACCCCGGAAATCAGGGGCATGGTAAACAAGGTAATTCACCTTGTGAGCGTTGAAAAGGCCTGAACCGGTACTGTTTAGCCGAACCTGGCAAGTGTGAAACAGGCCTTAACCGGCAATGCGTAGCCAAATATTATATTGTTAATTTGAAGGACTGGTAAAGTTATGCTCGATAGATTGAGACCCCCTAAAGGGGCGCAGAAAAAGAAGAAGAGACTGGGACGCGGCATGGGTTCGGGGCTCGGCAAGACCTCCGGCAAAGGGCACAAAGGCCAGAACTCAAGAACCGGCGGCGGAGTAAAGGCCGGGTTCGAAGGCGGTCAGATGCCGTTGCACAGACGGTTGCCGAAACGCGGATTCACCAACAAGTTCCAGATAAGGTCCCGAATAGTGAACCTCTCTGAGATTTCGAGAGTCTTTGAGGCCGGTACAGAGATCGAACCTGCCACCCTGATAGACAAGGGGCTGATTAAGGCACGCGGCGGTCCTGTTAAAGTACTTGGCAACGGCGAAGTAACAGGCGCCTTTACGGTAAAAGCTAACCTCTTTAGCAAAAAGGCTATAGAGAAGATAGAGGCCGCCGGCGGCAAGGCGGAGGTAGTATAAGAGTGGCAGGCCCTCAAAAAAAGGCTAAAACCTCCGAGTTGAAGCGCAGGATTATGATAACCCTGTTTCTGCTCGCTGTCTTCAGGATAGGTGTATTCATTCCGACACCGGGTATTGACGCCGACGCCCTTGCCGGTTTCTTTCAGGCTGCAAGCGGCACCCTGCTCGACTTTGCTACAATGTTCACAGGTGGCGCCCTTGAGCGCTTCAGTGTTTTTGCTCTCGGCATAATGCCGTACATCAGTGCCTCTATCATACTTCAGCTTCTAACGGTTGTCGTGCCTAAGCTCGAAGCACTCTCTAAAGAGGGCGAGAGCGGGCAGAGAACCATTACGCAGTACACGCGTTACCTGACTATCGTACTCAGTATTATTCAGGGTTTGATGATCGCTATCGGTCTTGAGAGCATGAGCGGGCCCGCTGGCGAGCCCATAGTGCTCGTAGCAGGCTGGTCGTTCCGCCTGATGACGGTAATTACACTTACCGCGGGTACCTCGTTTCTTATGTGGGTCGGAGAGCAGATTACAGAGCGCGGTATCGGCAACGGTATCTCTCTGATAATATTTGTCGGTATCGTAGCCAATCTGCCGTCGGCAGTACATAACACATATTTGCTTGCCAAGGCCGGAGAGATGAGTCCTCTCTTTCTGCTCTTCATGGCATTCCTTATGATTGCAGTTGTGGCCTTTATCGTCTTTATGGAGACGGGGCAGCGACGAATACCGATTCAATATCCGAAGCGGGTCGTCGGGCGTAAAGTGCTTGGCGGCGGAACGCAGCACCTGCCGTTAAAAGTAAACTCCGCCGGAGTTATTCCGCCTATCTTCGCGTCGTCAATAATAGTCTTTCCGGCGACTGTAGTAAGTTTTGTCGATATTCCGGCAATGAAGGCGGTGGCCAACAGCTTAAGCCCCGGCGGCGCGCTCTACAACGTGCTTTTTGTCGCGGCGATAATCTTTTTTACGTACTTTTACACCGCTGTTCAGTTCAACCCGAAAGACGTTGCCGAAAACCTGAAAAAACAGGGCGGGTTCGTACCCGGTATACGTCCGGGCGCTAATACAGCCGAGTATATAGATACCGTACTCTCAAGGCTTACGCTCTGGGGTGCTCTGTACCTTGCGGTTGTCTGTGTACTGCCGTCGATTTTAATATCTCAGTTCAACGCCCCGTTCTACTTCGGTGGTACGGCGCTCTTAATCGTGGTAGGCGTGGCTATGGATACCGCGCAGCAGATAGAGTCTCATACGCTCTCTCGCAGCTACGACGGGTTGCTCAAAAAGGGCAAGATTAAGAAGTAGGTTCAGCCTGTCGGTTATATATTATACTCTCGTTGCCGCACGGTTAGGGTTGGCAGCTTAAAGGGCAAGATTAAGAAGTAGGTTCAGCTATGACCAACATGATACTTTTAGGCGCACCCGGAGCCGGCAAGGGTACTCAGGGAGTAAATCTTGCGAAAATCTACGGTATACCGCAGATATCTACCGGTGATATTTTAAGAGAGAACGTGCGCAACAAGACCCCGCTTGGCGCCAAGGCAAAAGCTTTTATGGACAGGGGGGCGCTCGTTACGGATGAAATCGTCGTAGGCATGGTAATAGACAGGGTGGCGCAAGACGACTGTAACGAAGGTTTCCTGCTCGACGGTTTTCCGCGTAATCTGGCTCAGGCCGCGGCCCTTGAAGAGATGTTGTCGAAGTCGGGTCGTTCTATCGACCACGTTATAGGTATTGAGGTAGGGAAAGATGAGCTTATAAAAAGGCTCAGCGGCCGCAGAATCTGTAAAGGTTGCCAGGCGAGCTACCACGCGGTCTTCTCTCCGCCTCTCGAAACAGGCAAGTGCGACAAGTGCGGCGGCGAGTTATATCAACGCGACGACGATAAAGAAGAGACAATAGCGAAACGTCTTAAGGTATATGATGAAGAGACCCATCCGCTGGTCGAGTACTATACGGACAAAGGGTTATACCGGGCGATAGACGGCATAGGCGGGGTAGACGATATTACCGGCGCCATTACAGGAGCCATAGACAGGGCCAGTGATAATACTTAAGACACCCGAAGAGATCGACCGTATGCGCCGGAGCAACAAAATCGTGGCTGAGGTTCACGAACTGCTCAAAGAGATGATAAAACCCGGCATAAGCACAATGGATCTTGAACGTGTCGCGGAAGAAGAGACCCTTAAAAGGGGCGCGATTCCGGCCTTTAAAGGATACAGCGGTTATCCTTACTGCCTCTGTACCTCGTTGAATAACGAAGTCGTACACGGCATGCCGTCTGATAAGAAGATTTTAAAAGACGGCGATATACTCTCCGTAGACTTTGGTGTGCAGCTTGACGGTTTTTTCGGAGATGCCGCTATAACGCATCCCGTAGGCAGGATAACGGATGAAGCCGACAGGCTGTTAAAGGTCACCGAAGAGTCTCTCAACAGGGCCATAGAAGCGACAGTAATAGGCAACAGGCTTAACGACATATCGTACGCGGTTCAATCGTATGTAGAGGGTGAAGGTTTTTCGGTAGTTAAGGATTTTGTCGGTCACGGCATCGGGCGTTCCCTGCACGAAGCCCCTCAGGTGCCTAACTTCGGTAACCCGGGAATGGGGCCGAGACTTAAAGCCGGAATGGTACTCGCAATAGAGCCTATGATAAATATGGGTGGTTGCGGAGTAAAGGTTCTTAACGACGGTTGGACGGCAATAACTATCGACGGCAGCTTATCTGCGCACTTTGAACACAGTATCGCCATTACGGACTCCGGCCCGTACGTGCTGAGCAGGCTTTGACCGGAAGGTACCAGATTATGGCAAAAGAGGAAGCAATTCAGGTAGAGGGTACGGTTTTAGAGACCCTGCCAAACGCCATGTTTACAGTAGAACTTGAGAACGAGCATAAAGTATTGGCGCACGTTTCCGGCAAGATGAGAATGCACTTCATAAAGATTCTGCCCGGAGACAAGGTAACCGTTGAGCTCTCGCCGTACGACCTTACAAGAGGACGCATAACCTACCGGGCCAAGTAAGCGGGCGGTTAAAGTTTACGCAGTATCCGGTGGCTGATCAGCTCAAGTTCGTGGGTGCTTAAAGTTTGCGGGATCACTTCGGTGGCTGAGTAGCCTAAGTTCGTGGGCGGTTAAAGTTCGCGGGGTTATATGGGTGATCGATCGGTATAGGTACGTGGGCGGTTAAAGCTTGCGCAGTCACCTGAAAAGGCCGACAGGAATTATATATAAAATATGTCCGATAAATGAATCGGACCGGGTATTAAGTTTTATTTTTCGGTATAACCGTAAGTATCGACCGGATAGATAGTCTTCGTTTTAATCTTTTTATTTGTAATACAATGGTGAGTATATGAAGGTAAGAAGCTCGGTAAAAAAGATGT
>JAJRYL010000169.1 GCA_024275855.1 Deltaproteobacteria bacterium | reverse complement strand
GCCACGCCTTTTGCGGTCGATATACGCGCGTCACCCTGCAGGTCTATAAAACGCGGCACTGCTACCGCAGCTAATATGGCCAGAATAACTATGACCATAACAAGCTCTATCAGGGTAAAACCTTTACTGTTCCTAATCATCTGGTTCTCCTTATATTATTTTTTTTAGAGAAATTACTTTTATCATTTCATTATTTTTTGTTCAAGCGCTTTGTACATCCTTTTATCGGCATAATGGCCGGGAACTTAAACCCGAGCCTTTACGCTGTTACAAAGAAGGTCTGTTTTACTTATATGCCCCCCGATAAATACAATTACCACGACTCGTACCCCGCTGTCGTGGTATGAACCATACCCCTTACCGGATCAAAAGTATAGGTATTGCCAAACGGGTCGAGCGGAAGCCCGTTCTCACCTACCGTCATCGACTCCACGTACCTGCCGACCATCTGTACCTTAAACTCAACCCCGTTTATGCCCTGTTTGGTAACCACGACCTTCTCGGTAACAAGTTCGTTCAACGATTTGGGAAGCCTTCTTTTTGTCATGGCAAAAAGGTTTACCCCGCTTCTAAGGTTAGAGAGTTCTATTCGCAACGCACCTTCGCGTACGGTGTTTATAGAGGCGGTAAAACGGTCTATAGCTATAATCAGAACGATAAGCACAAATAAGAGCGTTAGCAGCGTCTCTAAAACCGTTCTTCCGTTTTCGTTTCTTAACGTATTGGAGACGCTGTTCGGGCGGTTCATTGCCTGACAACCCGCAGTATATCCCACATCGGAAGAAAGATAGCAAGAGCCATAAAGAGCACTATACCGAAGATAAAGGCAAGCAGGACGGGCTCTAAAATAGTCGTCAGGTTTCGTATAGTGTTGTCTACCTCTTTGTCGTAGTAGTCCGCCACCTTGTCGAGCATTTCGTCGAGGTTACCGGTCTCTTCGCCAACGGCCACCATCTGCACAACCATTGTATCGAAGTGTTTGCATTTTGTCATCGGTTCGGCAATATTTTTCCCCTCCCTTACATCCGCCTCTATCATCTTGATCTCTTTTTTTATCGAGTTATTATCAACGGCGCGCGAAACAATGTCGAGAGACTGAAGTATCGGCAGCCCGCTTCTGTACATGGAACCGAGCACGCGGGCAAAACGAGAGAGCGTTGAGCGTTGAATAAGCGGGCCGAAGATAGGCAGCCTGAGTATAAAAGCGTCTCTGGCCGCCTTGCCCTTCTCCGTTTTAAGGTAGCTTTTAAGTCCGAAGTAAACGGAGAAGACAATTATTACAGCGAAGTACCAGTAACCTACAAAAAGATCGGACATGGCCATAAGCATGCGTGTGGGCAACGGAAGCGCTACGTCGAAAGAGGCGTACATCTTGGCGAAACGCGGCACCACAAAGTTCATAAGCACAATTATCGCTATGACTATAGCGCCTATTACGATTTTAGGGTACAGTGTGGCGGACTTAACTTTGGCGGCGTTTTCGGCGCTTTTTTCAAATATCGACGCGAGCCTGTCGAGTACCTCGTCGAGCATGCCTCCCGCCTCGCCGGCCTCTATCATGTTGGAATAGATTTCCGGAAAGACCTCTTTCTGGTTAGCTATTGCCGCCGCGAACGTTGAGCCCTCTTCAACGTCTTCTCTAAGCGCGGTAATAACCGCTACGAACTTGGGGTTAGACATCTGCTTCTCAAGCGTAAAGAGCGCGCGCGTTAACGGCACTCCGGCGCCGAAGAGCGTAGCGAGCTGGCGGCTGAAGAGCACGATATCCTGAGTAGTAATCTTTTTGGCGAATAACCAGCCACCCTTACCCGTGGCTCCGCTAACCGTAGAACCGAACTTTGAGGCGGATATTTTAATGGGAATAAGGCCCATCCTGTCGAGCGACGACTCAAGTGAGCGCACGTTATCGGCTTCGAGCGTGCCGGTAACCAGCGCCCCTTCCCTGTCGCGTGCCTTATACTGGTAAGCTTTCACCCTGACGCCCTTAAGTTATTCGAATATCTGGGTAGCATTCAACACCTCTTCAAGCGTAGTCTTGCCGGTCATAGCGGTCTTTACACCCTGAATTCTCATCGGTTTAAAACCCCGTTTTCTGGCAAGGTCGCTAATTACGGAACTGTCTTTGAGGGCGACTATCGAAGCCCTTATGGTATCATCGGGCAATAGAACCTCGTATATCCCAATTCGTCCCTTAAACCCGGTACCCTTGCACTCCGTGCAGCCCGCCTCTTTATAAAATTTAGGAACCTTATCTACAGGAAACCGCACTCCAAGCTCATTTAGCAGTTCCGGCTCCGGCGTGTACTCTTGTTTGCAGCTCTCGCACAACTTCCTGACAAGCCTCTGTCCGACAATACAACTCAGGGAGGAAGAGACCAGGTAAGGCTCTATACCCATGTTGAGCAGCCGCGAGACCGTGCCTACAGCGTCGTTTGTATGAATGGTAGAGATGACTACGTGCCCGGTAAGGGCGGCGTGTATGGCAATCTCGGCGGTCTCTTTATCCCGTATCTCACCTATTAGAACCACGTCCGGGTCCTGGCGCAGAATGTGTCTGAGCGCTGAGGCGAAGGTAATACCAACTTTTGGGTTTACATGAACCTGATTAACCCGTTTCAAATGGTATTCCACGGGGTCTTCCACGGTTACGAGATTTTTGTCCATAGTGTTGAGCATGCTTAGCAGGGTATAAGCGGTGGTTGTCTTACCGCTGCCGGTCGGCCCTGTCAAGAGAATCATGCCGTGGGGCCTCTTCACCACTTCTTTAAGCGCGTCGAGTGTCTCCGGCACAGGGGTAAGCCTCTCTATGTCGAGTATCATCTTACCCTTGTCGAGCAGCCTCATCACCACCTTTTCGCCAAAGATAGTCGGCAGCGTCGAGAGCCTTACGTCTATGTCGCGGCTCGCTACCTTAATGACAAAACGGCCATCCTGCGGCAGCCTCTTTTCCGCTATATCGAGGTCTCCGAGAACCTTCAGGCGCGATATTACAGCAGGGTGCATCTTCATCTTCAGATTAGCGGACTCCATAAGCACCCCGTCTATCCTGAAACGCACACGAAGCGTATCTTCATCCGGCTCTATATGAATATCGGAAACACCGTCCATAACGGCGCGCGAAATCATCATATTTACAAGCTGAACAACAGAGGTCTCTCCGGCTATTTTATGAAGCTTATCCGAGGTCTCTTCGCCCGGCATAAGTTCTATATCGGCATTATCGGCCGCCTTGGCGACCATATCCTCAAAGGTTCCCTCCATGCCGTAGTACTGATTTATAGCCTTCGCTATCTCTGTCTCGGTGCTTACGAGCGGCTCTACATGATAACCGGTAATCTCGTTGATAGCGTCTATAGCCACAACGTCGATAGGGTCGAGCATAGCGACCTTCAACACATCGTCCTCAAGGGTAACCGGCACAAGGTTGTACTTACGCGCGGCGGTCTCGGGGACAAGTTTAAGAACTTCGGTATCGGCAATGCTCTTGGTAAGCATAATATAAGGAATGCCGAACTGTATGCCAAGCGCGGTGGCAATGTCCTCTTCCGTAGCGTAACCGAGGTTTACCACTACCTTGCCAATGCGTTCTCTTGTCCGTTTGCCTACCCTTAAGGCCTCTTCGAGCTGAACGGTGGTAAGCAGGCCGTTATCAACAAGAATATCGCCGAGGCGCTGTTTATTTTTAGTAATTATCATGGTTTTTTTTATATCGGTCTTTTGCGTTATTTATTAAATGGTTATATCACGGTATGGGGACAAGTCAACTAAATCGTTAAAAGAATCAATTCGTGAACTTCTACGGATATAAAAAAACGGCCCGGATTATAAACCCGAACCGTTTTTTTTAAGAGAGTAAAGACCGGATATTAGAGCCTTTTATTTTGCGACAGATCAACCTACGAAGTTGCATTTGGAGGCCGCTGTTCTGGTATCCATATTACGTCCCCTGTTTATATGGTCGTCTACCTCAGCGGCGCAGCCTATCATTCTTCCGAAAAGGAAGGTTGTAAAACCGGCCGACTCAACCTCTTCGTCTCCCATTTTGCCTGAAGAGAAGGCCTCCCATACGACCTTCAGGAGAATAACGGCTATTACGGCGTCTACGTTTACGCAATAGACGTTCTTGCTCACCTTGTTGTCGAAGAGCGCCTGAACGAGCTTGCCGTAGAAGTCTAAAAAGACGTTATATATCTTCTTCTCGCCAAAGAGTTCGGTTACGAAACGCTCGCGCGGGTCGAAGTTAACGTCCTTGCCCTTGAAGATCGGGTGGTTTACGCACGGTATCTTTTTATACTCGATATTGCCGAGCGCCTTCTGCTCTTTTTTATAGTTGAAGTACTCAATAGCGCACTTATCGGCTATGGCCTTCAAGTCGAGCCCGTGTTTTTCGTCCGACGGGTCTTTAAGCCCCGCCTTTTTAAACTGCTTTATCAAAAAGGCTATAGCCTCGTAACCGTTGCCGCCGTGGGCAAAACCGGTGTGTGTCATAAAGCCGATAGCGGCCTTGTTTATCTGCACCCTGCCCGGGTCTTCCGGCCCGTCGGCGCTTACCGCGCCTTTACAGCCCTGCGCCGAGATAGTGCCCGGCCCGTTCGTTATGATAAGCCCAAGAAGCGTAGAGAACTCGAAAAGCTCTTTTTCGTCCGGCCTTCTGCCTATAAGCGCTAAAAAAGCGGCCTCGGTAAACGACCAGTCGTTTATAAGCTCCTCGGACTTTACACCGCAGAACGAATCTTCCGTATGGCTGCCCTCGCCTACGGAGCAACCCACCATTGTAGAGAAGATAAGAGAGTGCCACGGAAGCGTGGTTATGGTTATCTTGGAAATGGTTATGTTTACAAGCGGCGACCAGCCAAGCGTCATCCATACGGCGGCGAGTATAGCGCCGGTAGAGGGCTTGCCGTCTGTCGCCTCTTTAACAAACTCTATGAAGACCGACTTATGGTAGAGAGAATCTATCTTTTTAAGTATAGTTTCGGCCATTTCATCGTTTTCAGAAGCCTTAAGTCCGGCAAGCGCCTGCGCATCAGCCTCTTTTAATATCTTCGTGTAATCGAAACCCTCTGTTGGCGATTCCATACCCGTGTGCTCGAAGAGGCCGAGCAGGAGTTTTGCGGTATCGGTCGCGGGAGCGACCAGCTTCGGGCCTATTACCGCAACGGCGGCCGAGATAACGGTATTTGGCGAACTGCCCGCCTCCCTTGCGGCATTCGAGGCTGCGAGCGCCCCGGTGCCGTGGTGGTTCAGCCCGGCGTTAAAGATTATGTTGGCAAGGTCTCTTCCGTATTCGCATGGATACTCTCTTGTAACCGCGAAGACGAGGTTCTCTTCGAGAGACTTTTTAGAGGAGTCGAGTATAGAGGTATTGTGGATTCTTGAGACCTGAGTCTTGGGGTCCATCATAGAGACTCCGCTCGTATCCTTCATAGCCTGACGGGGGAACTGGGCGCCGGTCTGGCTGTTTATAATCTCTATCTGCTCATTGTACGGTTCAACCGCGGTAACAACATCGAGCTTTAAAGAGTCCGGCAGGTCGAGCCCGCAGTCGTTGGCAAACCACGGCTTAAGGGAAAGGTTGCCCTTTGGCGCAAAGTCCGGCTCTATGTTATTGAGCTTCATAACGGCGGTCATGGCCTCTGGAATATGGGCGATATTGATTACGATAGCGCCTTTTTTAGAGACTACGGGGTTTTCCGGAGTATAGATATCGTCTACGCCGAAGTACTCCATGTACCACTTCTCTTTGGCGGCGGCGTCGTCGCCGCTGCCCGCAAGGCTTCCGGCATGGCCGCATGCCTTGGTAAGGCGCGCCTTCCAGCGGCCTACAACGCAGGCCACGGTCGGTTTGTTTATACTAAGGCCGTGCTCGTAGTACCCGCCCGGCTCCGTGTAGATAACGGCGCACTTGCTCCTGTCGTCGTTATCGAGCGCGTGAAAGAACTCTTTGGGGGCGTAATGGATATAAACGTCCTTGCCGCTCGAAACAGAGGTAGTCGTACCCCAGCCGTGCGTAAGCAGGTATACGGCAATGGTGGTGGTAAAGTTGCCTGAATTTGAAAAGAGTGCTACGGAGCCCTTTACCAGCGACTCGTCCGGTTTAGAGCCGCCAAGCGCGCCGCCTATGCGTACCTTGTTCCAGGCGTCGGCAAGCCCCAAGCAGTTGGCTCCGAATACGTCTACGCCGTTGGCCTGACAGATCGCGCGAACGATACGCGCGTCGCTTGCCGAGACCTTTTCGGTCAGTATAACTATCTTGGTAAGGTCGGGGTTATGCCGCACCGCCTCTGCCACGCCGTCTTTTACGCCTGATGGAGGCAGGTATATGACAGCGGTGTTGAACTTATGCCCCGCATCGATACCCTCTTTAATAGAGTTGTAGACGGGTATCTTGCCTATGGAGGTGGAAACGGTTTGACCGCTGCGCCCGGGGCTTGTGCCGAAGACTATATTGCCGCCAGAATATACATGGCTTACAGGGGTGACTGTGCGCGATTCATTACCCGTAATATTGAGAACACAGACCCGGTCGTCCCTTGTAGCGAGTTCGCTTAGCGAGTTAACCCCTAAATAGTAAGAAAATCCCTCAACGCCGTCTTTATGCATAACTGAATGCCTCTTGTTTTAAATGAAGTTGATATGAACAACTCAATATCGTCCTGAGCAGCAACGCCTGCTCTATTTTTAAGATCAAGCCGGGTCAGGCGAGCTTTTTAGAAAGCGCTGCGCGCCCCTCGTCCTGCATCCAGATATCGGCCGCCATCGCGTAGTTGACGACTTCGCTCATAGCGGAGTCGTGACCGAAGAGCCTGTACGGGAGCTTAAGGTTCTCTAACGTATCGCGCATATAGCCCATGCCTCTGATAAGGTTCGGGCCGCCTCTTCCTACAACTACATACAGTGGCGTAGGGCCGTGTATGTGAAAGTACTCTCTAAGGGCGTCGGCCATTGCGCGGAAGGTCTCGTAAATATCGGTATTGTTAGCCTTGCCGCCGATAATAAAGAGCACGTTAGATTGCGCGAGCCAGTACTTGAAGACTATCTGCGAGATCTGGAACATCTTTTCATACGGCGGGTTTCCGCCAAAGTCGGAACTGATGGTGGCACGGTCGCCAAGCAGCTCGGTAACAAGCGCGTTGGCTCCGCCGCCGAATGTCGGGGCGGTGATAGTGCCTTTAGGATTCATAACAAAAACATCGCTTTGCCCCTGATATGTACGAAGCTGGTTTATCTCCTGCTCGAACTCCGAGTAGTCGGAGGCAAAGAGGTGCGACGGTAGATCGAGCCGTTTCCACGCCGGGTTGTCTATATCGAAACCGCACTTGAAGTCGCAGGCTACCGGAACGAGCCTGCCTTTGGCGTTTGGCGACATGCGAATAGGGTTTATCTCAAGCGTGTTCATGCCGTAGTTGTTATAAAGCGTCCAGAGCTTAGGCAGGTTCTGCACCAAAGGGCTTATTATCTCTTTGGGGGCGCCGAGTTTAGTCAGCGCGTTGGAGATATGAAAACTCTTAAGACCTGTAAGCGGGTCGAAGGGAACCTCTACGATCTGGTCGCTGTCAAGCTCTTCGATATCTACGCCGCCGTGATGGGTAATGGTCATTGTCGGCGCTCGGTAGAGCGTGGAGTCCGATATAGAGAAGTAGACCTCGTACTCCGCAGCCACGGAACCCTCGAATGTTACGCCGTCGGCCTTGGCGCAGGTCGTTCCGTGAACATGTTCGCAGAAGTAGAGCCGCTCCTTTTCAGCGAGCGCGTGGGTAATATCTTCCGCCCTGCCGATAAGGCCGCTCTTGCCTTTTTTACCTACACCGCCCTTGAAGATAGGCTTTATAAAGACCGAGCCGCACTTCTTTATAAGGTTCTTAATATCGTCGGTACTCGCCTCCGGGCCAAGCACTGTAGCGCTGGGGTACTCAACATAATTGAGTAATTTGCCGCCCCAGAGAAGTCCTGTTAACTGCATCTGCTACCTCCATTAGACTGTTTAGCCAAACTTATATAAAGCCGCCCGCGATAACCTTAAAAGAAGCACGCAGGGGCCCTTAAACTCTTTTTCCGTTCACGCTCTTTGCGCTATTGCCGGAGCGTAAAACTCCGGCACGGCAGACAAGGGAGCAATGCCGGGGTGCTAATTCTTAACAACCGTGTCGAGCGCCGAGTTGAAAGTAAGGCTCGGGCGCATAGCTTTATTGACAAGCTCAAGGTCGGGTTTAAAGTACCCGCCTATGTCAACCGGCGAACCCTGCGCTTTTAGAAGCTCCTCTGTTATCTTCGACTCGTTCTCCAGAAGCGTCTTCGCAAGCGCGCCGATACGGGTCTTCAGTTCCGACTCTTCGTCCTGTGCGGCAAGCGCCTCGGCCCAGTAAAGAGCGAGGTAGAAGTGCGAGCCGCGGTTATCGAGTTCGTTAACCTTGCGGGAAGGAGACTTGTCGCTATCGAGGAACTTGCAGTTAGCCTCGCCCAATGTTTTGGAGAAGAGCTTCGCTTTCGTGTTGCCGGTCGAGTTGCCCAGATGCTCAAGCGATTCAGCGAGGGCTAAGAACTCACCGAGTGAATCCCACCTTAAATGCCCCTCCTGCACAAACTGCTGTACGTGTTTAGGGGCCGAACCGCCTGCGCCGGTCTCGAAAAGTCCGCCGCCGTTCATGAGCGGTACGATAGAGAGCATCTTGGCGCTCGTGCCGAGTTCGAGAATAGGAAAGAGGTCGGTATTGTAATCCCTTAAAACGTTACCCGTAACGGAAATGGTGTCTTTACCCTCGCGCATCCTCTGAAGAGCGTGCTTCGCGGCGTCGGCGACATCCATAATCTTTATTTCAAGCCCGTCCGTATCGTGCTCTTTAAGGTAAAGCTCCACCTTCTTTATAAGTTCGGCGTCGTGCGCCCTGCCTTTATCGAGCCAGAATATAGCCGGTACGTTAGTGGCGCGCGCCCTTGTTACGGCAAGCTTCACCCAGTCCTGAACAGGGGCGTCCTTTACCTGGCAGGCGCGCCAGATATCGCCCTCTTCGACAGCCATCTCAAGTATGGAAGCTCCGGAACCGTCCACTATACGGATAGTGCCGGTACCCGTTGCCTCGAACGTTTTATCGTGAGAGCCGTACTCTTCGGCCTTCTGCGCCATAAGCCCCACGTTTGGAACCGTACCCATAGTGGCCGGGTCGAAGGCGCCGTTGGTTATGCAGTTCTCTATAGCTGCGGAGTAGAGGCTTGCGTAGCTGTGATCCGGTATTGTGAACTTTGTGTCGTGCAGTTTGCCGTCAGGGCCCCACATCCGCCCCGATGTACGAATAGCCGCAGGCATAGAGGCGTCTATGATTATATCGCTCGGCACATGAAGGTTGGTTATGCCTTTGTCGGAGTTTACCATCGCAAGCTCCGGGCGGGTGGCGTATACAGCCTGTATGTCGGCTTCAATTTGCGCTTTCTTATCAGCCGGCAGGCTATTAATCTTGTTATATAGGTCGCCGAGGCCGTTATTGAAGTCAACCCCGAGCTCTTTTATGGTATCGGCATGTTTGGCTATAGCCTCTTTGTAAAAGACCTTGACGGCGTGGCCGAAAATTTTCGGATCCGATACCTTCATCATAGTGGCCTTCATATGCAGGGAGAAAAGCACGCCCTTCTCTTTAGCGTCGTTTATCTGCTCTTCTAAAAAAGAGGTAAGGGCTTTTTTGCTCATCTTGGTGGCGTCGAGCACCTCGCCGGCTAAAAGCGGCAGGTTCTCTTTTAACGTAGTCACTGTGCCGTCTTCGGCTACGAACTCTATCTTTGCCGTAGTCGGTTCGCCAAGCGTAACCGATTGTTCGTTACTGTAAAAGTCGCCGGCGCTCATAGTAGCTACATGGCTCTTTGAGTCTGAACTCCACTCGCCCATTGAGTGCGGGTGTTTCTTAGCGTACTGCTTTACCGCTACGGCGGCCCTGCGGTCCGAGTTGCCCTCCCTGAGTACGGGATTTACGGCGCTGCCAAGCACTTTGGCGTACCGGGCTTTTATTTTAGCTTCGTCGTCGGTTGCGGGATTTTCAGGATAGTCGGGAAGCTTGAACCCTTTTGACTGCAGCTCTGAAATGGCGGCGATTAGCTGCGGAATAGAGGCGCTGATATTGGGCAGCTTTATTATATTCGCCTCAGGGGTTTTGGCAAGGGCGCCGAGTTCGGCGAGGTCGTCCGGCTGCTTTTGATCGTCTGTCAGGTTATCTGGAAAGTTCGCTATGATTCTTCCGGCAAGCGAGATATCCCTTGTTTCGATATCAAAACCGGCTCCAGCCGTAAAGGCCTGTACGATAGGAAGAAAGGAGTAAGTAGCCAGTGCTGGTGCTTCGTCAACCTTGGTATAGATGATCTTAGACATTATGCCTCCGGTTAGTCCTCTGT
>JAJRYL010000168.1 GCA_024275855.1 Deltaproteobacteria bacterium | reverse complement strand
CCCGGCAATAGCGGCATCGGTCGGTTTAATTATGCCGTTACCGACAAGCTGAGCCGTTAAAAAGTATTCGTACCCGGTTCCCTCTCCGGCATCTACACCGCCCGAAGCAGGCGTGCCGTTTAATTTGCTAACGGTAATGTCTCCGCTTAACTGTACCCTTTTGTCAAGAGAGCGGGTAGCGCCTACCATAAATGAGGTACTGCTTGCTGTGCGGTCTTTCGCGAGACCGCGCACCTCGTCTTCGTTAAATGTTTTTAGCATCTCGGAAAAGGAGCCTGAAGCCGTCTGCCCTATAAAAGCGTTGGAGGTACTCATCGTAGGGCTCAACCGGTAGTCGAATGACATATTTATCATTGTATTATCCTCGAGCCTCCAGTTACCTACAAGTAAAAGCGTATTGAGGGCGTTATAAGAGATATCGTAATCTATAAGACTGAACAGGCTGCGGCCCGGTTCGTAATAACGAGCCTCGCCCCCTACGGCGCGCCGGTCTACAATACCCGCATCGTACTGATCGATAAAAAAGAGATTAAAGTCCCACTTATCCGCTATGGTACCTATATCTGCGCTTACGCCATAAAAGTATTTATCCGTATGTATGCCGTTTATCTCCGAAGTTTCAAGCGGAAAACCGGCCACCACATTGAACTTAACGCGCGCAAAGTACTGGTAGCTTGCAAGAAAACCGTCAAAACGGCCGAGCACTCCTCCCGTGCTCCTCGACTGCCTCCCGAGGCGAACGGAAAGATGTGAACGTCTGTCGAGCGCATCCACATACATACGGCTAAGCGTAGCCGCGCTCTGTGAAGTGTGAAACAGGTCGAGCCCGTAACCGGCAATAAGCACACCGTTCAACTCGTAAGCTCCGGTGCGCTTTCGTATATATATGTCAAAATCGTTAGATACGGTAGACGCGGTCAGCTCGTTGCCTCCAAGGTCCGTATAACTCTCGTCGCGATTGAAAAACTGCGAAAAGCTGCCGTAAACCTCATAACTCTCTTTCTTTCTTCTTTTTACGCGTAACCTCTTTTTCGGCTTCGCCCTCGCTGTCTCAATACCTGCCAAACGCTGGCGCACACGGTCTGCCGCTTCTCCTTTGGGATAAAGCAGAAGGTATGTTCTGTACTCGGCCTTTGCGTGCGCTAACCTCTTGCTCCTCTCGTACGCGAGCCCAAGCAGTTCCTGAGCCTCTTCTTTGAACCTGTGTCCGCTATACTCTAAAACTTTTGTATACAGCCCCGCCGCCAACCTGTACTTTCCGTTCGTCATAGCGGTTTCGGCACTCTCCATAATAAGACCGAGACGTTTTTCCAACTTGGAGTCAATTGACCTCCCGGACTTTGAAGACGATGAAGAGACGGACACGGCTGTAAGAATTTTTCTTGCTTTTTTACGCGTAAGCTTCCTGACCCGCACCTTTTTTATATGAGGAACCGAACCGGCCCTTAAAGCGAGCTTCTTTGATCTCAGCCATTCGGCGTCGGTAACACGGGTCACCCAGGCGTCCGGGTAATATCTCCGCAGGCTCTTCATTACACTCTTTGCCGAAGAGGCGTCTGAAAAAAAACCTACCCTCAGCCTGTACCAGTTCTTGCCGCCTTCTCTGTGGCGGGTAGAGTAGACCCTGTACCTTGAAAAGAGCTTAAGACGGGGCAGGCTCTTCGGGTCGATAGGCTCAAGGTTAGAGACAAGGTTTATCGCGTGCCTGTAACCTTTTATCGTTTTAGGTATAGCCGCATCGGCGCCTGAAGCCTGGTTAAGCAGAACAATTACATAAAGAAAAAAACTTACAAGCAATGGACGAACAGAGACAGCATACAGGAAATTAATCATTATACAGACAGCTCCGTTACTTCGGGTTTATCTCGCAAAGCGAAACAGCACCTATTGGTGAAAACGCTACAAGCAGGCTTCTG
>JAJRYL010000001.1 GCA_024275855.1 Deltaproteobacteria bacterium | reverse complement strand
GCGCGTCGGGTTTTAATATTGGAATTCCCGTATAGAATGTTCTATCAACGGCTGCCACTCATATATTTTACTATTACTAAGGCATAAATACTTCCTTGAAAACAAAACTTTTAGCTAACAACATTACTCAATACGGCAAAAAATGCAGGGTATTCATTGCCCTGTGGTTAGAACAACGCGGTGTGTCGGAGTCCGTTATGGTAATGGTAACGGCTCTTACAGTAGGCGTTGGCGCCGGTTTGGGCGCTGTATTCTTCCGGCACCTGATTTTATGGGTACAGACCCTCGCCTACGGCGGACTCGGCGGCCTTTTAAGCTCTATATCCCCCTACCATCTATTAATCATACCGGCGGTCGGAGGAGCTATTTTCGGCCCTCTCATCTACTTCTTCGCCCGCGAGGCTAAAGGGCACGGCGTGCCGGAAGTAATGGAAGCGGTTTCACTTCATGGCGGGCGCATCCGCCCACGCGTTGTGGTCGTAAAGGCATTCGCGTCCGCTATCTGTATCGGCACCGGAGGTTCGGTAGGCCGAGAGGGGCCTATAGCCCAGATCGGCGCGGCACTCGGTTCATCCGTAGGCCAGTTCTTCAAACTCTCCGACGACCGTATGAGAAACCTCGTTGCCTGCGGTGCGGCAAGCGGTATAGCCGCTACCTTCAGCGCGCCTATCGGCGGGTCGTTATTCGCTCTTGAGGTAATTCTCGGGCAGTTTAACGCGGTCTATTTTAGTGCGATTATTATCTCCGCGGTAACAGCCAGCGTTGTAGCCAATATTTTCGACAGCAGCATAGCCGTCTTCAACATTCCGGCATATACCATGGTCAACTCCTGGGAGCTTGTCTTATACCTCATCCTTGGAGTAGTTGCCGCTTGCGCCGCCTATATCTTTACAAAACTCCTTTACTGGTCAGAAGATGTGTGGGACGGAATACGTTTTCCGGAGTACTTCAAACCGGTAGTCGGCGGCCTCATACTCGGCGTTATCGGTATTCTTAGCTATAAGGTAGACGGTTTTCCGAGGGTCTTCGGCGTAGGTTACGAAACGATAACAGATGCCCTTACAGGCAATCTCGTATTAGGCGTAGCCCTTGTACTTCTTCTTGTTAAGGTTGCGGCCACTATTATTACACTCGGCTCGGGAGGTTCGGGCGGAATCTTCGCGCCCTCGCTCTTTATGGGGGCAATGCTCGGCAATGTATTCGGGCAGGCGGCAAACTACCTCTTCCCGCTCTCCACGGCACCGGCTGGCGCTTACGCTTTAGTAGGCATGGCCGCTTTCTTCAGCGGCGCCGCGCGCGCGCCTATAACGTCAATCCTCATACTCTTCGAGATGACCAGCGACTACAATATTATACTGCCGCTGATGATCGCTACAAGCATGAGCACTATAGTCTCGCGCTTAATCAGCCAGGAGACTATCTATACCCTGAAGCTGAGCAGACGGGGCATACACCTCGACCAGGGGCATGATGTGGATATTATGCAGCAGGTTACCGTTGAAGAGATAATGACAACCGATGTAGAGACCGTTCCGCTCGACATGACTCTTCTCGACCTGAGTACGGAGTTTCTCGAAAGCCACCACCACGGCTTTCCTGTTGTAGACCCGGAAGGCACGCTGGTAGGAATTGTCAGTATACAGGACCTTGAGCGGGAGTTTGATACGGACACTATAATGGGTAAAACGGTAAAAGATATAGCCACTACAGACGGCTTGATTGTTGCCTACCCCAACGAATCGATGCAGGTAACGCTTCGCCGCCTCGGAACGCTCGATATCGGCAGAATGCCGGTTGTAGAGTCTGAGGGGTCGAGGAAACTGATAGGCATTATTCACCGTAAAGATATAATCGGTTCCTACAATGTCGCCATTCATAAACAGCAACAAAAAGCCAGCAGCAAGTAAAGATCTTCTATGATATAGCGCGTTACAGGTAACGAGCCTTAGGCGCCTGACGCCTTTATGCCGCATAAAACAGCAAGAGGGAGAGACCCGTAACGGGTCTCTCCCTCTTTTTTTTGTTACATAGTATCGTCTTAAAAGACTTTCTTACTGCAATCAGCCTACTATATTGTCACATAGCATCGTCTTAAAAGGCTTTCTTACTGAAATCAGCCTACTATCTTGTTCGTCATAATAGTAGGCGTTATGAATATAAGCAGTTCCGTCTGGGAATCTGAGACAGAACTGCTTTTAAAGAGCCAGCCTGCGAACGGAATGTCCTTTAAGAACGGAATTCCTTTATTGGTATCATTGGTATCCGACACGACTATGCCGCCTATAACGGTTGTCTCGCCATCGCGCACCAGCACTTCGGTAGAGGCCTCTTTAGTATTTATAGACGGGTCTCCGCTGCCGCTTCTTATAGCCCCGACCGAGTTGCGTGTAGCCACTATCTTCATCAGTACGGAACCGTCCGGTGTAATATGCGGCGTTACTACAAGCCTCAGGCTTGCGTCTACAAAAGTAGTAGTTGTGCCCGAAGCCGAGACCGTCTCAAACGGGATCTTCTCACCCTGAGAGATTTCGGCCTGCTTATTGTCCATGGTAATAATTCTCGGCCTCGATATAGTCCTTAGCTTTCCCTGCTGCTCTCCGGCTGTCAACCGTAGGTCGAGCAGCAACGGATTAGAGCCTGCCTTGCCGAGTATAAACCCGAGCGCGCCAAGCGTTCCGGCGGTACCGGTTGCCGGCAGGTTAACGGCGTAGTTGCCGCTGCCGTGCCTGGTCGCAAACGCCGGAGCAGACGTATCGGCAGGCGGCGTCTGACCGGAAGTACTGGTGGAACCGAAAGTATTTGTAAGGTTATCGGTACCTGTCTGATAATCGAGACCCCACTGTATACCGAGGTCGCGCGCGAAACTTGTAGACGCCTCGACAATACGCGCCTCTATCAGCACCTGAGGTATAGGGGTATCGAGTTTGGCGATCAAATCCTTGGCGGCGGCTATGCCCGACGGTATGTCCTTTATTATCAGGGTATTGGTACGTGTCTCGGACGAGACCGTTCCCCTCTTGGACATTACGCTCTTCGCCTGGCTTATAAGCCCGTCGGCGGTAGCGTAACTTATAGGAACAAACTCGATCACAAGAGGCTCAAGCTGCTCCTGCGCCTTATAGGCCGCAAGCGACTCCTCTCTCTCCTTATTTATCTTCGAGGCCGGGGCAACCCTTACGACATTGCCCTCCTGAATCATATCGAGCCCTTTACTCCTTAGTATTATTTCAAATGCCTGATCCCACGGAACACCCTTCAACCGCAAAGAGACAGTGCCCTTAACATCGTCGGAGGCTATTATGTTCAGGTCGGAGACCTCCGCAAGAAGCCTGAGCACATCTGTAATGTTCGCCTCCATCATATCGAGGTCTATCTTTACCCCCGTGTACTTCGGCACCTTAACCTCTGTGCCCGTTACATCCCCGGCGTCAGTTGCGTTGTCAGAAACAAGATCAGACTTTGCGACAACCTTGGCAACGCTCTTCGCCGGTTCGGGAACCGGTAAAAAATCGACGGTTATTCTATCGCCGGACTGGTGCACGTTATAGGTCGCCTTGCTCCGCAACTTTACAAGTATGCGCACCTGGCTCGGGTCGTCATTCTCAAGGTACGAACTCACCGAGGCCACCGGGGTTTTAAGCCTTGTCGCGTCGAGAGTCCGTACAAGTTCATCGGCTATAACGGCGTTATCTATATCGAGAATAACAGTCATCTTATCTTTAGAGGTTCTCGACTTAAACTCAACCGCTTTATCGCTTTTAAGTATCAGCCTGCCCTTGGCGTCGGCTCCTAAACCTATCTTTTTAAAATCGACAACAGTAACAACCGGTAACTTTACCGCTGGCACAGCAGCTACAGGAGCCGGCTCCACAACCGGAGCGGCCACAACGGCGGCAAGCCCGGCAACAGGTTCGAGAGCGGCGGCGGCTACACCGACAACAGGCCCGGCAACCGTTTCGGTTACAGCAAGGGCGGTTTCAACGACCGGTTCCGGGTCGGGCGTTACTACAACAACCTCTTCAACCGGCTCTACAACAAGTTCTTCTACGACCGGTTCCGGATCGGGAATAACTACAGCAACCTCCTCAACTACCGGTGATTCCGGGTCGGGCGTTACAACAACAACCTCTTCAACCGGCTCTTCAACCGGCTCTACAACAAGTTCTTCAACGGCCTCTACCACCGGCTCAGAGGTTACCTCGACAACCGTCTCGTCCGCAAGAGCCGTCTCTTCTTCTACGCTTCCGGCATCCCCGAATGTCAATACAAGGTTCTTGCCGTCCTTCTCTATCATATACGGCGGAATTTCGGCTCCACGCGTATCCAGAACAATCCTTACCTTCTCAGGATGACGGCCAAGCCTGACCCGCTTGACAAAAGTAGCGTCGCCTTTAACCCTCTGCGTACCGGAGAGGTTATTCAACCCCCATACATCTACGACTATACGGGAAGGGTTCTCAACCTCAAACGCGGTATAACGGCCAATGCTTCCGTCTGCGCCAAGCGTAACAACCGTGCTCAACGCTCCGCTCTCCACATCAACCGAGACAATCGCCTTTGCAGGCGGCGCCGGGGCCTCTACCGGCTCGGTTTCAACTTCAACGACCACAGAACCTTCGTCTACGGGCAGGTCGGCAACGGCGGCATCCTCTTCCTGAATAGGCTCGTCGGAAGTCCAACCGTTCTCCGCCGTGTTACCTTCAGCAGCGGCCTCTTTCTTAAGCAGAACCAGTATACTGCCGTCGCTGTTCTGTACCTCATGCTCCACACCGTCTTTAAGCGATATTATAATCCTTCCAATACGCTCATCACCCCCGTAGGTAATAGCGGAAATATCCTTTATAAAGGAGCTATCTACCTCCGTGCGGGGGGGTATGCCACCAAGATCGACATCCGGCAGATCGAGAATAAGGCGTGGCGGGTCGGACAACCTGAAGACCGTATAACGCACAGGCCCGGTAGTGGCTATAAGCACACTGTCTCCGGAACCGGCCACATCAACCGACTCTATCATTGTCGTCTTGTCCGCCGCTGTTTCGTCCGGCATAACAGCTTCGGCTACCGTCTCATTCGGAGGCTCTACGAGTACGGCATCGACATCCTCTTTAACGCTGGTTGTCGCGCACCCTGTGAAAAGGAGCATTACGCCGAAGAGCAGGCCGAAAAGACCGAGGCTCAAGCGCCTGTGCAATATTGATGAAAACATAAGCCCTCCGCTATACTGACATAGATTCTTGTCTGTAACTATACCCTTCAGACCTCAAGGGAAGGGGTTGAAAAACCCCGTTAAAAACCTCTATACCCTGCTCCCCGCGTTCCTTACCGGGAGATCCAGAGCCCTTGCAACAACTGAGTAAAACACGGTTTAAAAATATTATTTGGAGACCGGCAGCATTAAAACGGTATCGCTTGCCGATACTACCTTACCCGAAACACTATAATTATTTTCTCTAATAATAAGGCCGGTGCCGTCTATCTTTATCACCTTGCCGCCCCTTGTTCCTATTCTGTCATCTTTTCTTACTATGTACCTCTTACCGTCCGGCGCCTGAACAAGCGCGTAAGAAGAGTCCGACCCGACCACAACGGCCAACAACCTGAAGAGGCTGATAGCGCAACACTCCAGCGGCCCTTTAAGCTGCTCGTCGCTCTCGGCGGCCTTTCTGATGATTATATCGCTAAGGAACGGGTTACCCTCCGGCCCCTTGCTTATCATCTCCTTCTCCATAGCCTTTATCTTTGCCGCCTTCTCGCCCGCGAGCCTCGCATTGGCAGCGTCCGGCCTCTTTACCTTCGCCCTCTTCGGCTTCCACTCATCTTGCGGAGCCTGCGAGCCGCAAGAGACCAGAAAAAGAGGCGCTACCAGAAGCAGTATAAAAATTTTGAACCGACCGTTCATCGACAAGCCTCTATCTCTTATTTACCTGAAGGGTTAACGAACCTGAATGTGGTTGCGGTAAAACTCGCCTTAAGCACCGGTATTCTCTCTCTATGACCGACCGAGACCACCTTCATTCCGCTAAGGTTTACTATTCTCGACATGGAACCAACCTTGGCGCTGAAGTCGTACAGGCTCTCGTACCTGCCTTCTACAGCCATCCTTATCGGTATGTCGGCATAAAAGCCTTTATTAACTTCACGTCCCGGCTTAAAGAGCAGCAGCGTAAGGCCCGCCTTTTCGCCTACGTCGCTAATAGAGTCTATAAGGTTAGGCAGCTCTTTCTCGTTAGGCAGCTGAGCCACAGCGCTTTGAAGTTTTTTCTCAAGCTCAAGCTTCTCGGCCCTGTACTTGGGTATATCCGAGGCGATAATCCTGCTGTCGTTAAGTTTACCAACAAGCTTGACATAGTCCGCCTTAAGCCGGGCTATCTCCTCATACTTCGGAGCGGTTAAAAACCAGTATATACCCGCGATGATAACAGCGTTGACACCTATAAGCATCAACACCTTCTTAGCGGTAGAGAGCTTCATCAGCCCGTCTGTATTTATATTAAACGCCATAACTTACAGAGGCCTTTGGGGCCCCTCTCCTTAACCGTTACCTGACCAGCTTAAGAACAAAGTTAACAACCTTAGCCTTTGTCTCTTTTTCCGTAACCCTCTTGGCGACGTCAAGCTCCACGTTCTTTATCTGCGGAAACCTGGCGAGCCGTCTCATAAACTCAGCCATATCTTCATCATTCTCGGCATAACCCTCAAGTACTACAATACGTCCCCTATCGGTAAGGCTCTTCAACCATACCTTCTTGGGGCGCGACAACTCTATGATACGAAAAAGTACTACCGGCCCCGTACGCGCCGTCTCAAGGTCTCTTATAATCTTAAGCTTCTCCTCGACAACCTCTTTCTGCTTCTTTATCTTGGAGAGTTCGCCTATCTTTCTCTTAAGCTGGGAAAGTTCCTGCTTACCGCTCGCTATCTGATCCCTGGCCACAGAGGTCTCCGAGCGCGCGGTAAAGTAGACGGCCAGAGAGGCGGCAAGGGCGAGAAAAGTAACAAGCCCGGCAACCGTATACTGAAAACGTACAGATTCTTTCCTTTTAGCGGCCCTTACGGGCAGTAGGTTGATCCGTATCATCTGTCCCCGAACCTCCTTGTTGCGAGTCCGACCGCAACTCCAAAGAAGGGCGCCATCTCTTTAAGGGTCTCTTCGTCATACCCTTTTACGCTAAACTCGATGTTCTTGAACGGGTAGACCATTTCAACCGGTATGCCGGTCTTCTCCTGCATAAGGGGCTGAAAGCCCTCAATCTTGGAGCTTCCGCCGGATAAGTAAATCTTATTTACATAAGAGCCCTGGGTGCCGCCGAGGAAGAAATCGAGTGAACGTTTTACCTCGAAGGCAAGGTTG
>JAJRYL010000167.1 GCA_024275855.1 Deltaproteobacteria bacterium | reverse complement strand
TTCGTGCGTTCGTCTTTACCGCGCTCGCGTTTTATCAACCCCCGTCTCTCAAGCCCCCTTATTATCTGCGACACGGTGTTCACATCCAACTCTATAAAACGGGCTATGTCGGCCTGCATAGGCAAGGTTTCTTTTTGGAGCCATGTTATTGCCGCGAGCAGAACAAATTGCGGATGGGTCAGCCCGAACGGTTTCAAGGTGCCCTCAATTGTGCGCCGCCACCGCGTGGCCATCTTCCATAACTGAAAGCCGGGGCTATTCTCCGCATTGGAGAAACGGCTGAACTCTTCCCAGTTGCTCTTTGGCATGTCACACCTCTCCAATACGTCTACCGCCTGCCAGCAGTTCCAGGGCTATCGGTAAACCGCGCTTAATTCCCGGCCCAATAATACGCGCGAAGAGCGGAGCTGACAGACCGCGTAGTTCGACACGGTGCTGAACCGAAGAGCCTTCACCTTTTTTTGCAACCTTATGCACAAAAATCAACCGGGCCATAGGCAACCTTGATGTTGTGGTAAAAGACCTTTGCGGCACTACATTTGAAAACAGGAGCTTAACCTTTGGGCCTTTGACCGGTTTCAGCCACCCTACGGTTTTATTTTTGAAAGAACCGTCTATACCGCTCTCTTTAACATCGGCGTCCCAGGACGACCACTCTTCCACACTCGCCCAGCGCTCCCAGATCTCTGCCGGAGAGAGCGTGGACTCTATGCACTGTTTGGCAATAATCATGATTGACCTCTATAGCTAAAAACATATAGTACGTACACGTATTATATGAAGATAGTGATGAAAAGTCAACAAGAGTATCTCCGGGCCGTCATCCGGCCCTTTTAAATCTCCGTTCTTTTTAATCTCTATTTTTAACGAACCTTGGGGTAGGCCCTATATGGCGTCTCCGATACCCGGAGCTACCATGTCGAGTTTAGAACGCATAAAGTTTTTCGCTCTATCGAGAAGCGCCTGCGTAGTTGACTCGAACCTGAGCACAAGCACGGGCTGGGTATTGGAGGCCCTTACGAGCGCCCAGCCGCCGTCGAAATTTATTCTCAGGCCGTCTATTCTTACAACGTCAATTATCTTCAGGTTCTCCGTACCATCGCCAAGCACGGCGGAGAGTTCTTCAATTACCTTAAATTTTCTATCGTCCGGACACTCAATGCGAATCTCAGGGGTGACAATAGTTTCCGGCATGCCGTCCAAAAGGGAGGAGAAGGCAAACTCTTTGTCGGTTACCCTCTTTGCCGCAAGTATCTCAGCAAGCCTGCATGTGGCGTAGATGGCGTCGTCAAAACCGAACCACTTGTCCGCGAAGAAGATGTGTCCGCTCATCTCTCCGGCCATTGCGGCCTTAAGCTCTTTCATCCTCGACTTGATAAGCGAGTGCCCGGTCTTCCACATTACCGCGTTGCCGCCCTTAGCGTTTATTTCGTCATACATCGTCTTGGAGCACTTAACCTCGCCGACAATCGTGGCTCCGGGATTTTTTTCTAAAATAGAGCGCGCGAAGATAACCATAAGCTTATCGCCCCAGATTATTCCGCCCTTCTCGTCAACCACGCCTATGCGGTCGGCGTCTCCGTCGTACGCCACGCCAAAGTCCGCCCCCTCCCTCTTTACCACAGAGATCAGGTCGGCCAGATTCTTGGCGACGGTAGGGTCTGGGTGATGATTCGGAAAATTTCCGTCGGGCTCGCAGTACAGCTCAACCACTTCGCAACCGAGGTTGCCGAGCAGCGCCGGAGCCACAGGCCCCGCAGTGCCGTTACCGGCGTCCAATACTACCTTTAACGGTCTGTCGAGATTAGGCAGGTTAAAACGCGCGGAGACATCTTCAATATAACTCGCTATAACCTCTACCCTGTCAACCCCGCCTTTATCCGCCACCACTGTAACCGGTTTACCGAGAACCGTATCGCGGATAACGTCTTTTAACACCTGTATCTCGCTGCCGTGTATAGTCTCTTTTCCGACACTTATCTTAAAACCGTTGTACTCCGGAGGATTATGGCTGCCGGTGATCATAAAACCGCCGTCGACCTCAAGCGTATTCATTGAGAAGTACTGCAACGGGGTCGGGCACTCGCCAATATCAACGCAGTCGATACCGCTTTCCGTCAACCCCTTTATAAGCGCGTCCCTTATCGCCGTAGAACTGAGCCGAACATCGCGGCCTATACTTACCGTAAGCCGCCCGTTGCCGCCGCCCTTTGATACGCCGAGTGCGTCGCGTAAATAAGTAGCGTAACCTCTGCCGATAAGTTCGGCGGTATGCTCGGTCAAGTCCTCACCAAAAACACCTCGTATATCGTATTCGCGAAAAATATTATCAGACAGCTCTACCATCTATACTCTCCCTGTATTTTTATTTTTTCAGAAAATAAATCACTAAATAGAACCGCCAAAATCATCGGTTTTTGAAATAAGCGACACACCCTGCCCTCGGACATGCACACTGTCTCAACTCCATTCAAAAATACTTTATTTGCTTAACGTTAAGCATAATACCCGGCACTAAAACACGAAGACCGTAGCAAACGGAAGTTAAAGTGCTTTATTTGCTCTGCCCCTTGCTCTTAACGCCGAAAAAAAGCCCTTTAATAGCGCGCTCGACTCATCTTTACAGATACCGGTCGCAACACGTACGGAGTGGTTGAGCCTATGGTCGTCGGATACGTCGTACAGCGACCCGCACGCTCCGGCCTTCGGGTCGAAAGCGGCAAAAACAAGACGCTCTATCCTTGCCTGAATTATCGCGCCCATACACATAAGACACGGCTCAAGCGTAACGTAAAGAGTAGAAGAGGTCAGCCGCCAGCACTTTCCGGTTTCAGATGCCTCTTTTATGGCTATAATCTCGGCGTGCGCCGTGGGGTCGGACAGAGACTCCTTTAAGTTATAACCGCGCCCGACGACTCTGCCGCCCATTACGACTACCGCGCCTATCGGCACCTCTTTGCGTTTTAACGCAAGCCGCGCCATATCGAGCGCAATGGCCATGAACTCTTTATCCGTCTCGCTCTGTGTCATTTGTGTAAAAATATAAAAGTTCTAACTATCTTATACAGACAACACGATACCGAAGTTAGTTACTCAATTTTATTTATCGTACTTCAAAAAAATACCGACCCTGCTATCCACAGCCAGAACCATACTTCCAAAGGGTCAAAATACAGCAAAAGAGCCCTGGTGTCAAGAAACGGCCCCGATGCGGACAGATGTTGTAATAGCGGACTTTAAAGCTTTACGCCGAGCTTGAGGCCAACGAAAAAGAGACTCTGTACGATTAAGAGACGTACCGCTTTTTATAGCGGCCCGATAAGTAGCTAAAGCCGGCCTCAGGCATACTCTATATCTGTATTTTGCGCTACTTCATTGCTCAAGGTTATAATATCCGTAAGGTCAAGCTCATGTACGTCCCGACGGCCATTGATGCGGGCAAGCACCTCTAATTCGTCCCTCGTCGCCTTTGCGAAGTTTACAAAACGCTGCATTGAAAGCTCAACCGAAAAACGCCGCCTGAGTTCAGGGTTCTGAGTAGTAATGCCCACAGGACAGCGGCCTGTATTACAGATACGGTACTGCTGACACCCTATGGCAAGAAGCGACGCTGTAGCGAGCGCAACGGCGTCGGCGCCGAGCGCTATTGCCTTTGCTATGTCGGCACTATCACGAAAACCGCCAGTTACGCAGAAGGTGACTCCGCTGCCGGCTTTATCGAGATACTTACGCGCGCGCCTTATGGCGTAGATAGGCGGCAGACAGACATTGTCGCGGATAAAGTTTGGCGCCGCCCCTGTCGCGCCCCCCCTGCAGTCTATCGTTATAAAGTCCGGGTTGGCAGAAAGAACGTATTCAAGGTCTTCTTCTATATGGCCTGCCGCGAACTTTATGCCAACGGGTCTGCCATCGGTTATATCGCGGTAGCGTGCTACCATATCCCTTAAATCTTCGCGCGTCTCTATTCCCGGCTGGTGGTTCGGAGAGATAAAACTCTCGCCCTGCTTTATGCCGCGTATTGCGGCTATTTCAGGGGTTACCTTCTCGGCCGGAAGGTGGCCGCCCATTCCGGGTTTTGCCGCCTGGCCGAACTTTATCTCAACGGCGTCGGCCTGCCTGATTACATCTTCATCCCTGCTAAAAAGCGCCGTTCCTATCTCGTAGATATACCGGCTGGCATTTTCGCGCTCTTCTGGCAACATACCGCCCTCGCCGGAACAGGTGGCTGTGCCTGCCCCGGTAGCGCCCTTTGCGAGGGCTATTTTCGCCTCTCTGGAAAGAGCGCCGAATGACATATGAGAGACATAAAAGGGGACTTCCAAGACAAGCGGCTTGCGGGCATTCGGGCCGATAACGGTTCGGGTAGAGACCGTCTCGTCTTCATTTAACGGAAAACGCGAAAACTGAACACCGCGAAACAGCAGGGTCTCAAGGCCCGGAAAGGGTTTTCTGGTTCCCATGGGGGAAATCTCGCTCTTTCCGGTAAGGGAGACCTTCTGTATAAGCGAAAATTTTTCCTCAGTCTCATACTCCGCGCGCGACCATTCGGAAAGATAACTTACAAGATCTTCCG
>JAJRYL010000166.1 GCA_024275855.1 Deltaproteobacteria bacterium | reverse complement strand
GGTTTTTCTGCTCGGCAACGTCATAATATCCTCCGTCTTTACGATTTTCAGTTATATAGCGGTAAAAAAGGGCATTATCACGCACCGCAGGCTCAAGGCTGAAAGAAGAGATTTTAAAAAGAAAAAGTAGTTTAAGGCGGCCAAAAAGAGGTAACCGTAAGAGCTGCCGGTGAGTGCCGTTGCAGACGTAAATTGAAAACGGTCTGATAGCGGTTTACCACCCCCTACCGACAGAAGCCGTGGGGTTTTCGGCTACAGACCTTCAGGACGGCTTATAACATCGGCAGGCAGAAGACGGCAGGCAGAAGACCGGAACTTTGTTCAAAGAATAAAGGACGCTCAGGCCCCGTTGCCATCCGTGCCGTCTTTGCCCGGAACAGGGGTAATAAAGACGGTATTTCTCGACCTGTCCTTGGCGCAGTACATAGCGGAGTCCGCTATCTTTAAAAGCTCCTTCTTCTCTTTTGTATGCGTCGGATAGGCTGCCACGCCTATAGAGGTTGTAATCTTAAGGTCCAGCCCCTCTTCGTGTAAAAAGTCGAAAGACTCGACCTCGGCGCGTATTCTTTCGGCCACATGGTACCCGGACTCGCAATCGGCGTCTACTAAAATAACAACGTACTCGTCCCCGCCGTACCGTATCGCGGTATCGACCTCGCGTATGCTTCCGGTTATAATCTTTCCGACCTCTACAAGCACCTTAGAACCCGCAATATGGTCGTTCTCGTCATTCACGCCTTTAAAGTGGTCTATATCCAAAAAGAGCACGGCAACCGAACTCTTCTGCCGGTCGGCCCTTTTCAGCTCCCTCTCTAATGTAAGTTCCAGATATTTTGCGTTGTAAAGGTTTGTAAGGCTGTCTATGTAGGCCATCTCCTGCGCCGACGCGTACTTTATAGCGTTTGCAAAGGCCTGGCAGGCATGATCGGCGATAAAACCGGCGACCTTAAGCTCTTCGAGCCCGTACGACTCTTCGGCCCTGTCAGAAAGCGTTACCACGTAACCGAAGGCCTGCTTCGACTCTTTAGACAACGGAAGCCGCAGCATGGATGAAAAACCCGAAAGCGCCTCTTTAACAGATGGCTTTAGAGACTGAACCGCCTCTATCTTTAACTCATGCGCCTCGTTACTTCCCTCTTCGAGCCGCTCGGACAGAAACTCAAGCAGCTTTTCCGCGCTCTTGGAAGAAAGCCCCCTGCACGACTTTATCTTTAACCGCTTCAGCTCTTCATCGTAAAAGAGCATAAGACCGGCCTCCGCCGGAAGCGTCTGAAGCAACGAATCGAGCGTTATGTCGCATAACTTCTCTACATCGAGGCTCGCGGTTAAGGTTCTGCCGACCTTGTAGAGCCTTAAAGAGTGCCTCATTTCATGGTTCTCTTCCAAAAGCGCCTTCTTCTCAAGGCTGCTCTTTACCGTAAGAAGAAGCTCGTCTTTATTGAGCGGTTTTCTTAAATACTCGAACGCCCCCTTTTTCAGCGCGGTAATGGCAGACTCCATTGAGCTGTGCCCCGTAATAACCACTACGTCTATTAAGGCGTTATGCTGCTTTACGCCATCTAAAACCTCAATACCGTCCATGCCCGGCATTACGAGGTCGGTTAAAACAATATCGAAGTCCGCGCTCTCGACAGCGGCCAAAGCCTCTGTGCCGTTTGTAGCGATAGTCACCGAGTACCCGGCGCCCTCTAAGATATCCAGACAGACCGAACGGGAAAGAGCGTCGTCATCTACTACAAGTATTTTACCATAAACCATGCGCTACCCCTTTAAAGTACCCGCTTGCCGCTAATTTTAAATTATACCACCTTTTTACTTGATACAGCAATAGCCTTGCAAAGTCAATATTGTCACAAAAAACCGCTGTTTCCCGCAACATGAAAATAAAAAATATGCTACCATTTAAAGTACGTTATCAACCATTAACAGGAGGGGTATTATGGAACTTACCGAGGGCAGTGCCGCACCGGACTTCTCACTAACCGGAATTGACGATAAGGGGGTTGAGCGCACCTATACGCTAAAAGAGCACGCAGGCAAGCGCCTTATCCTTTACTTCTACCCGCGCGACTCGACACCGGGCTGCACAACCGAGGCGATAGACTTTAGCTCGGTTATAGGGAAGATTAAAAAAGCCGGGGCGGTTGTGCTTGGCGTAAGCCCTAACTCGATAGAAGCGCATAAAAAGTTTATTGCCGCGCAGGCAATCAAATTTCCGCTTCTTGTTGACGAAGACAAAAAAGTAGCGCTCGGTTACGGCGCGTACGGAGAAAAGAAGATGTACGGCAAGACATCTATGGGTATTATCCGATCTACTTTTTTGATCGATGAAAAGGGCACGATAGAACGAGCCTGGTACAAGGTAAAGGTAAAGGGGCATGTAGAGACCGTTTTAGATGCGTTAAAAGAGCGCTGAAG
>JAJRYL010000165.1 GCA_024275855.1 Deltaproteobacteria bacterium | reverse complement strand
CCCGGCTCTATTACGGCGTGACCGATTCTGTCGGCGTCAATTACCATAGCGCCGAGCCGCTTAAGCTCTTTAGCCACCACGCTCTTGCCGCTTGCCACTCCGCCTGTAAGGCCGACAATCATGGCTCAGTCCTTTCTACTCTCGCTCCGGCCATTACCATGCTTAACATCCTGCCTGTCTCTCTGTGCTCTGCCGCGCACTGCGCAACATCAGTTTCAGAAGAGGGGGCGGTAACGTCCCTTCTATACGAAAAAAAGTGGTGCGGGTTGCAGGCGGTACATTCATGGACGTTATCTATCTGCTTGGCCTGTACTCCCGCCTCTATTAACTGCGCCCTGTTCGCCGCCTGAAGGTCAAAAGCCACGCCGCCTCCCTTTTTCAGTGAACCGCTTTCGACCTTACTTTTATCGTAACTTGTACCGTTGCCGGAGACTTGAGCTGAAGCTTGACCTGAGGCCGCTGAAGAGAAGAGAAAAAAGTCGTTTATCGAGTTGCCGAACGAGGTTAAGAATTTTTCGTAAAAGTCGCCGGAGACGGCATAACAGCACAGACCGATACAGGGGCCGAGCGCGGCCCTTAAATCGACCGGCCTCGCACCGTACTCTTTTACCATGAAAGCAACCGTCTTTTTAACGATGGAAAGAAACGTACCGCGCCACCCGGCGTGCACAGCGGCTACCGCGCCCGTAACCGGGTCGTATAAAAATACCGGCAGGCAGTCGGCGGTTAAGACCCCGACGGCCACTCCCCGCGTCGCGGTTACTATGGCGTCGGCCTCCATTGCTTTAAAGCGCTTTAAAAAATCCGGCGTCTTGGCGTCAACAGGGTCGAACTTTACAATGGTATCTCCGTGTACCTGCTTAACAAGTGCGCACTCAAGCGGCTCTACGCCGAGGGCAAAACCGAGACGCAAGAGGTTGTCGGCCCTATCTTTTAAACCGTTTTCCGAAACCGCGCCAAAGTCGAGCGTATTAAAGGGCGCGCCGCTTACGCCTCCTATACGCGTTGCAAAGGCGTTTAGAGCATACCTAGCTGAATCCTTAAAACCTTCCGAAGTAAAGTACGCAACCCCTTTTACAGACCTCCGCTCCATAACAAAACCCCCGCAACCTGTGTGGTCTTAAAAAAAATAGAACCTGTCAGTAGAAGAGACCGCTTAACCTTAATGCTACCAGCCCGCCGCTCTCTCAAGCCTCTTTACAAGCTCCGCCATATCCGGCGGCATCGGAGCCTTAAACTCCATAAACTCGCCGGTTACCGGATGTTTTATTCCGAGCGTGGCCGCGTGCAGAAGCTGCCTTTTTATCCGTTTTATAAAGTCGTAGACCGGTTTGTCGAGCCCTGTGTGCGGTTTTCTCGCTCCGTAAACAGGGTCGCCGACAATAGGGTGGTTTATGCTTGTAAGATGAACGCGCAGTTGATGGGTGCGTCCGGTCTCAGGTTTCAGCTCAACAAGAGTAAAACCGGGAAAGCTCTTTAAAACAGCGTACCGGGTGGCAGCGTGGCGCGTTTTTTTAGAGCGGGTGGATATCTTTTTTCTGTCCGCTATATCACGCCCGAGCGGCGCGTCTATCCTGCCGCTCTTTTTCTTTACCACCCCCCATACAAGGGCTACGTAAGACCTATCAGGCGTATGTTCTTTGAACTGGGTGGCAAGGTTTTCGTGACTGATATCTTTTTTAGCCACTACCATTACCCCCGTGGTATCCATATCGAGCCTGTGCACCACCCCCGGCCTGACCGGCGCTCCAACCGACGACAAACCTCCGGGGCGACCTATAAGGGCGTTTACGAGCGTAGAGTCCGGACGGCCCGCGCCCGGATGAACGGCCAAACCCGCACCCTTGTTTACGACAACCATATCTTCGTCTTCGTATAGTATGTCGAGATCTACGGGGTTATAGCTGAGTTCCGGCGGCGCCGGGTCCGGCACAACAACAACCACTCTTTCGCCGCCCTTTAACAGCCGCCCGGCCTTACCGGCCACTCTATCCGCAACAGAGGCATGACCGGCGGCAATAAGTGTCTTTAAACGGGAGCGTGTAAGGGCGGTAAGCCTTTCGGCCAGAAAAATATCGAGCCGTGTACCGGCCTCTTCTGGAGTTACGGTATAAGTGTACAGATCTGCCATTGGATTATTGGAAAGTACCCTGGAAATGAGTGTAACGGGAAAAGAACCTGACGGAACAGTATCGTAAAGAACGAACAAAAGAACGTTGCGTGCGCCCGACTGTTTAAACCTGCCGGACTATCTTAAACATACCCGGCTCTATCAAGCCTGCCGGACTGTTTTATGCCTGCCTGACTACTTTAAATATTCCAGTCTCTTTTAATCCTGCCGGACT
>JAJRYL010000164.1 GCA_024275855.1 Deltaproteobacteria bacterium | reverse complement strand
GAGCGGACCTTGCCGCCGTAAAGCATCTTTACCACTTCGAACCCGGCCATGCCCGTAACCTCGTCTCTCTTTTCATAAACCGCAAAAGCGAGAACAACCGCGTCTCGCATAAGCCTGATCGGCTCGCCTCTTTTAAAAGAGCGCGCGATATCAACCTTTATGGAGCCTCTTGAGAGCGTAGCGGCCTCTGTGTCGCCAAGTTCAACACCGGCCATTAAGAGCGACGACCTGCCAAGCGCCTCTTCAAGCGGTATCAACGACTCTTCAAGGGATTCAAGCGAACCGTCTACACCTACGGCCTCGGCCTCTGTAAAGCTTCCGCTACGTGTTCTTCTGAGCCTGAAGAGGTGCGCGCCCGTGCCGAGCCTTGTACCAACGTCCGCCGAAAGCGTCCTTATATATGTTCCGCGCGAGCACTCCACGTTAAAACCTACATACGGCAGATCGACACTTGTTACTTCAATAGAATGTATTTCCACTACCTTGGCCTGGCGCTCGACCGTAACACCCTTGCGTGCGAGTTTGTATAACGGCACGCCGCCTTGCTTGACAGAAGAGTACATTGGCGGAACCTGCTCGATACTGCCGACAAAAGCGCCAAACGCCTCTTCGATTTCAGGGCGTGTAAAAGCTCCGACCTCGGCGCTCTTTATAACGGCTCCCTCGTTATCCTGCGTATCGGTCTCTTCACCGAGCTTGAGTACCGCCGAGTACCCCTTGCCGCCGACGTCTAAAAAACGGGCGAACTTGGTGGCCCCGTTTATAACAAGCGGCAGTACGCCCGTTGCCGCCGGGTCAAGCGTGCCGAGGTGGCCGACCTTGCGCGCCTTAAGCGTGCGCTTAACCTTCGCGACAACATCGTGCGATGTCCAGCCGGAAGGCTTATCTACGACAATAACTCCGTTTTTCAAAACTTATTCCGCTAAAGTGATCTTAAGGGTCTCAACAACTACCTCCATCACCGCCTTAAGGTTACCTTTAACAGTGCATCCTGCGGCGTGGCTGTGTCCGCCTCCGCCGAAACTGAGCGCAACCTGCGCGACATCTACATCGCCCTTGGACCTGAAACTTACCTTATACTCGTCGTGCCCGGTCTCCCTGAAAAGAACCCCGGCCTCTACGCCCTCTATGCCTCTGGCGTAATTAACGAAACCGTCCGCGAGACCTTTATCGGCCCCCGTATCATCGAGCATCTTCTGGGTTACATAAAGAGTGGCGATAGAGCGGTCTTTACAGTCTGGAATATGCTCTACCTTAAGGGTGGCGAGTACAAGCGCAAGCAACTTGTACTTGCACTCAGGGTGATTTTCATAAACATTGGTCGAGATTTCCCACGGGTCGGCGCCTCTTGCGACAAGCTCTCCGGCCTTCTTTAACGACCCCTCGCCCGTACATGAGTAACGAAAGCAGCCGGTGTCGGTATGGATAGCCACGTACATATTCGTGGCCATCTCTTTTGTAATAGCTATGGACGCCTCTGTACAGAGATCGAAGATTACCTCTCCGGTGGAGCTTGCGTCAGGAAAAACAACGTTGACCTCGCCGAAGTTGTCGTTGGTGGTATGGTGGTCGAGATTCAGGACCGTGCCCATCCCCTCGAACTTGTTGAAGTTGGCTCCGAGCCTGTCCATCTGTCCGCAATCTACCGCAAAGGTAACATCGAACGGGGCCTGCCCTTCGAGCGTATGTATGATTGTCCCGGAGCCGGGCAGAAAATTGAAGATGCCCGGAAGCGGGTCTTCAAGGTAGGCGACCGCCTCTTTTCCTATAGACCGGAGCGCAAGCGCCAGGGCCAGGAGAGAGCCTATCGCGTCGCCTTCCGGGTTTACGTGCGAGACCACTAAAAACCTTTTGTTGGCCTTTATGCGCTCTATTACCTCGCCAAAATGGTTGCTCATATCTATTAAACCTCTGAATAACTCGTCCCTGTTTTTTTCAGAGACGAAAAAAGAAAAATACGCTTTTTCTCACATTGTCAATAACGTACAGTTATTGACAACGGCAACACTTCTTTGTGTCGCACGAAGGACTGCATAAATCAGACCTTCCCTATATCAATCCGTTATATAATTTCAGTCCGGCGACTAAAAAATCTTAAAGAGGGTGTATGGGAAAACGGGCCGTGCTACCGGCCTATTTCTCTCCATCGAACTCTTCGTCGTTAATACCGTGAAGCACCTGGCCGATATGGTCGGAGTACTCAAGCGTTTCGTCGTAAAAGAAGGTGACCTTGGGGACATTTCTAAGGCGAAGCCCCTTGCCGAGCGCGCGCCGTATATAACCGCTTGCGCTGTTTAATCCCTTGCAGCTCTCTTTCTTCTCTTCCTCTGTGCCTATCTGGCTGAAGTAGACCTTCGCGTCCCGTAAGTCCGGCGTCATCTTAACATGCGTTATGGTGACGAAACCTATTCTCGGGTCACTCAAGTCTCCGTGAAGCAGCATAGAGGCGACTTCCTGCCTTATCAGGTCTCCGACTCTATCGGAGCGTTTATATGCGTGTACCATCTGCTATAATATCTTTACTAAAATATGTTAAAAAAAGCTTAACGCCCTGCCATAAATCAACAGGCGCGCGCCTTAGATGTTTATCAGTTCAAGCGAATAATCGGCTACTTCGGCGGTTTGCAGTTGGTAGATAAAATCAATAACCTTATCGGCAACCGAATTTATAAAAGAGCGGTCGTTACCTATGGCCGCAAAACCGATTTCAGCCCTTCGGTGGTCGTCGTTAAGGCCGACCTCTGCTATAGAGATATTAAAACGGTGTTTCGACTTCTCTATTATACCTTTAACAACCTTTCTCTTCCCCTTGAGGGAACGGTTGCCGTGCAGTATTAACCGTATGCGACAGACTCCGACTACCATCTTCTTCGTCTCTATAAAGAGCCTATAACCACTTGCGCTTTAGTATAAAATAGAGAAAG
>JAJRYL010000163.1 GCA_024275855.1 Deltaproteobacteria bacterium | reverse complement strand
ACCACCTCGTCAATATACTTATACATATCCTCAACAGCCTGCTCGTCTATAAACTTGTATCCGCTACATTCAAGACGCCGCTTGCAATAGAGGCCGGTAAAGGGTTAAAGGGGCGTACGCTGCTTGCGCAAGGCGTTGCTACGCTCTCTTCCCTTCTATTTCTGGCCCATCCGCTACAGACCTCCGCCGTCACTTATATTACGCAGCGTTTTGTTATTCTCTCTACCCTTTTCTATCTTCTTACCCTTCTGCTTTTTGTCATCTGGAGGCTCCGTACCGTCGGTGACAGGCCGCCCACGGTCTGGCGCACTCGGGGGCTCTACCTTCTCGCCCTGCTCTTCGCTATACTTGCGCAAAAGACCAAGGAGATTACCTTTACGCTTCCGTTCGTTCTGGTTCTCTACGACTTTATCTTCTTTAAGTCCTCTAAGGGAATAGCGCGCGGCAGGCGCCTTCTTTCGCTTCTTCCGTTCGTCCTTACTATGCTCATTATTCCGTTCTCTATTCTGGCCTACAAGGCCGGTTACGGGGTGGGTAAGATAGTCGATGACGGTACTTCGAGCGTGCAGATAAGAGACCTGTTGTCCCTTTCGAGACACGACTATCTTTTAACCCAGTTCAGGGTAATCGTAACGTATTTACGGCTGCTCTTTTTTCCGGTTAACCAGAACTTCGATTACGACTATCCCGTGTACGGCTCTTTTTTCAACCCGCAGGTTCTGCTCTCGCTGCTGCGTCTTGCCGCTCTTGCCGCTTTCGCTCTTTTTCTATTTACGCGCTTTCGCAAAAATAGAAATCTTCTGCTCTTACTGGCCTCATGCGGAATCTTCTGGTTCTTTATAACGCTCTCGATAGAGTCGTCCATAATACCTATTAAAGACGTTATCTTCGAGCACAGGCTCTACCTGCCGTCCATAGGCGTTGCTATCTCCGTCTCTTCGCTCCTCTTTTACGGCCTTGAGCGATTCGGGGCGGGCGCAAGGTTTTTAACCGTAAAAGTTATAACGGTACTGGTTATAATTACCGTACTGCCTCTTGGCATAGCGGCTTACAGGCGCAACGGAATATGGCGGACACCTATCGGCATGTACGAAGATATTGTGAGTAAAAGCCCTGACAAGGCACGCTCGCATAACAACCTCGGTATAGCGTACTTTGACAAAGGGCTTCTAAGTAAGGCCGCAAGGCAGTTTGCGGTTACGCTTAAGCTCGACCCGTCTCTTGCGGACACGCACTTTAATCTGGCTAAGGTTTTAGTTTTGACGGGTAGAAAAGACGAGGCTATAGAGCGGTACAAAATAGGTTTGGCCTCTAAACCGGATAACGCCGAAGCGCAGTATGCAATAGCCGGGTTGTATGCGGAGCAGGGAAAGTTCGCGCTGGCTATAGAGCACTATAGCGCGGTTTTAAAGATAGCGCCGGGGCGTGTGAACGCGAGAAATAATCTGGCGAACGCTCTGTTTGTAGACGGCAGAATAAACGAGGCTATAGTTGTTTATAGGTCGGTGCTGAGAGTGCGGCCCAACCACGTCGAAGCGCTTTATAATCTTGCTATGGCCTCTGAGAGCGCCGGGCTTTATGAAGAGGCCATACGGAACTACAGCCGTTTTTTGTCTGTTGCGCCCGCCGAGTACCGGTCACGTTTTAACGATGTGCGAAGAACGATAGCTGAGTTAAAGGGCGCTGGCGGGTAGATGTACAGGTGTCGCCCTGAACCCGCTTCAGTGTCCCGGCTGTAAGAGCTGTGAGGTTTTTTTAAGTGCGGGATGCTGAACCGGGTTCAGCATGACACTGCCTGAAGCATAGTGCCGTTAACCGCAATAGTAACTGTGATGCCGCTTGCCTATATAAAGAAAAGCCCATCAGTCGTACGACTGATGGGCTTTTGTAGTAATTGCCATTGTTACGTTTTGCCAATTCAGACTGTAAGGCTCTAAATTTAGCTTTTCCAAGGTAGTTATAGAGATACTCGCTTTAGGCACAGGAATTATAAGCAACCCAATCCGAGTGCCGTTGAGCGCAAAGGTACCAGAAGTTGCCCGTCGCAGGTGTTT
>JAJRYL010000162.1 GCA_024275855.1 Deltaproteobacteria bacterium | reverse complement strand
TTGTAAATTGTACCGAGCCACGGTCGGTCGAAGGTCAGCTCATTTCCGAATGCAAGTTGGAACCCGGGTGACCAGTGCGACAGAGCATAGTCGGGCAGGGTCGCGACAAACGCCTCTTTGCCGTTAATATCTACCTTAAGCTCTCTTTGTCCTATAAGAAGATTGATCTCTTTTTTGCCGGGCGTTGAGAAGAGGTTTTTTATACTGTATGAAGGCAGGCCGTTAGGGTTTGCCTCGGAACTGCGTAAGCGAATTATAAGGTCGGAACCGTTCTGCCCTATGGTCAGGTTTCTCTCGGCCAGGTTTTTTGAGATTGTGAAGATGCGCGCGGGGCCGGTCTGTTCTTGAAGGTCGGTCGCTATAATTAAGTCTATACCAAAGGAGGACGACTGTATGCTTTCAGGCATCCATTCAGGAGGTAGCCGTAATAAGGCTATGCCGTCTTTGTTAAAATGGAGCCCGTCCGGTTTAAGCTCAATGCCGCTGTTGTCCAGGTAGCTGGTATTAATATACCTGAGACCGATTCCCCCGGCGGTTTTGTGAAACTCTGAAGGCGTCCCGAATTGAAAGGGGTAAAAGCCAAGGCCCCAGAAGAGCAGGAGCGCAAAGACTACAGCAACTTTATTGACGGATCTGTTTTTTGTAATAGGTGAGCTAAACATGGCTCTGTCTTATATGATAAGTACTCTTAAGCTGATTACGACCTGAGCCACAAAATAGAGTCTTTGGCGATTGTATGAATCAACGTAAGTAGTCGGGCCAATTTTTATCTTTTTCCGAGATCAGCAACGGCGTTATCTTCTGCCACTCTATTCCATGAGCGGGGTCGTTCCAGCGCAGCCCTTTCTCGGCCTCTGGCGTATAGAACTCTGAGACCTGGTAGAAGATCTCGGATGCGTCCATAAGAGTTTGATAGCCGTGCCCGAAACCTTCGGGAACGTAAAGCATCTTATGATTCTCTTCTGTCAGTTTAACACCGATCCACTTAAGGTACGTTGGCGACTGAGTCCTGAGGTCAACAATAACATCGTAAACCGCGCCCTTCGTGCATCTGACCAGTTTCACCTCTTCGTATGGCGCGCTCTGGTAATGCATACCGCGCACCGTGCCCTTGATCTTGTTGAAAGAGATGTTGCATTGCGGAAATGCGCTCTTCAGGCCGTGCTGCTCAAACTCTTTGCTGCAAAACGTACGGGCGAAAAAACCTCTTTCATCCCCAAGCTTCTCAGGTTCAATTATATAAGCTCCCTGGAGTTCGGTTTCGGTAAAGTTCATGACTGGTCTCCCTGGAGAGTATCGGGTGTATGGGAAAGTTTCGCATATTTTTCAATTTGGTCAAGAGTTATTTGGCGCAGGTCTTCTTTATTTACAAAAGTTTTGTACCACTCGACAATCCACTTTAGAGTTTCAGGGAGTTTCAATTCCGGAGACCAGCCTAAAAGAGCGTTGGCCTTTGAGCAGTCGAGTTTAAGGTGGGCCGCTTCGTGGGGATGTTGGTTCGTATCAAATTCATACGCGGCTCCGTTACCCCAGAGGCTTGTCAGCCGCTCCGTTATAAAAGAGACAGGGCGCGAGTCTTCGTCGCTTGGGCCGAAGTTCCACGCGCTTGCGAATTCAACTCCATTTAGCAGCTGCATTCTGGCAAGCATCAGGTATCCGCGCAGCGGTTCCAGTACGTGCTGCCAGGGGCGTATGGCGGCAGGGTTTCTAATGAGCACCTTGCGCCCCTCTGTTATCGCGTGAATAATATCGGGAATAAGCCTGTCTTTGGCCCAGTCTCCGCCTCCTATTACATTACCCGCTCTGGCGCTTGATATTGATACACTGCGGCCGGAGCCGTCTTGTGCCGAGAAATAGGAGCGGCGGTAAGCGGAGATGACAAGCTCGGCGCACCCTTTGCTGCTTGAGTACGGGTCGTGCCCGCCCATAGGTTCATTCTCCCGGTAACCCCAGTGCCATTCCTTATTCTCATAACATTTATCGCTCGTAATATTCACTACGGCTTTTACGGTATCGGTTCTGCGTACGGCCTCAAGAAGGTTTACCGTACCCATCACGTTTGTGCTGTACGTCTCTATCGGGTTTTCGTAAGAGTGGCGTACAAGCGCCTGCGCCGCGAGGTGGAAGACGACTTCGGGTCTGCTCTCTTTAATTACCGACTCTATGTGGCCGATGTCTCTTACGTCTCCGAAAATGGACGATATGCCGTCCGCCACGTTGGCGGCTGTAAACAGGTTAGGCTCTGTTTCCGGGGGCAGGGAGTACCC
>JAJRYL010000161.1 GCA_024275855.1 Deltaproteobacteria bacterium | reverse complement strand
GTCTTTCGCGCCGCTTATAATATCGAGGTTAGGCACTGTTGTCTTTGATACCGTTTCGGTAAAAGAGTCTGTTTCGCCTTTAAGGTAGCTGCTGAGCGGCGTACTTGTGCTTGTGCACCCTATGAGGGTGTGAAGGTTGGCGGCCCCGAAATCGCCGTCGATCATAAGTACTTTATTGCCGCGTTGGGCAAGCATGACACTTAAGTTAACGGTCACAAAACTCTTGCCGACACCACCCTTGCCGCTGCCTACGGCCCAAACCGTGTTGCGGTGGCCCGGGTACTGTATTACGGTGCCTACGGTTTCGTGCTGCTTAAGTTTATCTTTAAGCCTATTTTTTATTAAATTGCTGTGCATCGTCATCTGAACTTAATTCCTTTCGCCCTTTTATAATACGTAATTTCTTTGCCTGCCGCACAGTGATCTCGGGTTGAAAATGCGGTATCATAGCCAGTACCGGTATGTCGAGAATTCCGTTGAAATCTTCAGGTTTTCTGAAAGCCGGATTAAGAAACTCAAGCAGGAATATCAGTCCTACGCCGACACCGCAACCGGCTAAAAGCCCCATGCCCACTACCTTCTTCTTGTCCGGTTTAAACGGGCTTTCCGGAAGGTTGGCAGGGTCTATTACCCTGAAACGCGCACCTTTTTGCTTCTTTTCGAGGTTGGCCGCGAGCCTCGCGTTAAGTTTTTTCTCAAGTAAAGAGCGGTAGTTTTGTAACGAGATATCGTAATCTCTTCTAATGTCGATCATCATCTGTTCGTTTTCCGGTGTTACCTCGACACGCCGCTCATAGTTTTTTATAAGAGCCCGTACATCGTTCTCTTTTTTGGTATAATTTTTTATTTTAGAGTTTAGCAACGAAAGCTCAGAGATAAGGTTGAACTTTTTCGCTCCGACAACTTTAGCGGCAACCCCGGAACCTTCCGTGTTAACGGCAGTTTTTTTCGTTTTATCTATCTCGTTTGCGGCTTCCTGCGCCGCTGAGATATCTTTATCCGTGCCTGAATTAGTTAAAGCCTTCTTGTCTGTCGTCTCATCAACCACTGAACCGTTTTGCCTGGCTATAAGGGCTTTTTGGTCGGCGATACGGTTTTTTACTATTATAACGTCCGGGTAGATATCGTTATAGGTCGAGCGCAGGTTATGAAGTTCGGTTTCGAGTTCGCCAAGCCGTGTTTCAAGCGGATCTGCAAAATATTCTGTGCCCGGCTGGTTCTGTGTCTTGTTGTGGAGCCTGCTCTCAAGCAGCATTTTTCGTTCTTGGCTGTTCTGCAGGCCGTCGTGAATGCTCTGAAGCTCAAACTGAAGCCTGTCAAGCGTTCTCAGGTTCGCGTCCAACTGCTCGGGCAGGCTGCCCATATGGTTCTCTTTAAAGTGCCTCAAGGTAACTTCCTGCTCTTCAAGCTCAAGCTTTGCCTTGTTCAGCTCGCCGTTAAGAAAATCTGAAGTGCCTTCGGCGTACTGCTCGCGTACCTTTAGGTTCTCTTCGATATAAAGCGAGGCTATTGTACTGGTAATATTCATCGTGGTGTTCGGGTCTTTACCGACGTAGCTTATTCTAAAGGCTTCTCCGCCGCTTCCGCCTCTTCTGCGCCTGTCATTGAGTATCTTGACTTCAATGTTGTTGCGCAGGTTACTGATTACCGCCTCTTTGCTGACACCGCGATTGTTATTTCCGTCAAGCCCCAAACGGGCGAGTAACCTTGACATCGTGCTTTTTTTGTCCGCGTCGTCAAAGAGATTGAACTCTTTGGCAATAGATTCGAGACGTGTGCGGCTCATTATCTGCTGAGAAAGAGTATTCAGGCGGCTGCTTACAGGAGTAAGGTCGGTCGGTGTTACATAACTTTCGGAGACCTGCTGCTCTTCTATAAGTATCATGGTTGTAGAGCGGTAATACTCCGTAAGCATACCGGCTACGATGATGGAGGCCACCAGACCGATAACGGACGGAATGATCAGAAGCCATTTGCGCCGAAGCAGTATCTCTAAGTAGTCGTAAAAACTTTTGCCTGTCTGGCTGCTATGCATATTGCTTAAAGCCTCCACTCTGTAGGTCTGTAGGTAATGCCTATCGATAACTGATCCCTGACAAGGGTTGTTGCCGCGGAGCTATCGACCCACTGGTTGTACCTTGTAATACTCATGTTCAGATCGAGGTGGCTGTTTACTATGTAGGTAAAACCGACCTCGGTGTTAAGCGTGGTTATATCAACCGCCGCTCCCGACTCCGAGCGTAGTTTAGAAAGAGTGGAAGAGGCGTTGAAGGTCTTATTCTGTTTCATACGGTACTGGCCTGAGAGCATGGCTGTATTGTTTATGAGTATCTCATCTGTAAGTCCCGAAGAGTTATTTACATTGCGGTCGAGACTTATTAACGCGTCAAACATCTTGGTCTTCTTATTTAAAGAGGCGCTGAAGCTCCAGTTTACGCTATCGGTAAAGCCGTTCGAGTAGAGCACGCCACCGGAGAATGTACCTGTTAATACGGGCGTAATGGCTTTGTTGAAGCCGAGCGTAAGGTTGTGAGACTCACGCGAGGTCTTCGTGTTGGAAGAGTCGAAGGTGAAGTCTGAAAAGTGTACGAAGAGGTGATATCGGTCTTTTTACTTATATTGTAGTCTACGCTCAACGTCGCCGAATCTGTAACAGTGTCTATAAGGGCAGGGTCTGAGTACCATGTATTGCTCTCGGAGAGGTTGGCGTTGAATCCCAGGAAGCTGTTGTACTGAGTAAAGGCTCCTACGGATACGGTATTGTATTCAATAGGAGAGCGTCCCGTGTGAACGCCTACTCCTCCGGTGCTTGTTGTTTGAACTCCCTTGTTAAGAGTATAGCTGTCGGCTACAGTAAAGGAGGTTTTCCGGGTAGCCATGAAAGTTGCGCCCAGGTCAGCGTTGTGGATTTCGTAATCGAGCGAACTGTCGTTGTGATGAAACAGTGATGTCATAACATACGTACCCGTAAGAGAATAAGATTTGCCTGTGCTTGAAAAATTCAGCGAAGGCTGTACAGAGCTTTTGAATGTGCCGTTGCCACCGGTGCTGCTTGGAAGAAGGCCCGGGTTGCTGTCGTAGACCTCGCTTAACGAGAGCGCCGGCTTAAGCGTAGACCCTGCAACGGCGCTACCGCTACAGACTAAGCCAGCCAACAGTATCGCTAAAGAGATATTGGCGGCTTTAAGGAACAAAGATAGTGTCTCCCGATACGAGTAAGTACTTGTTGTTCTGTTTCGTTCCCACCTTCACAAGGTCGTTGAAGCGTATCGGTATTTTACTTTTACCCTTATTCGCCGCGTTCTCTTCTCTTATAAGCACAAGCTTGTTCTTGGAGGCGAACTGTGTGAAGCCGCCGGCCATGGCTATTGCCTGTAGAACAGAGGTGCGCCTTTTAAGGGTGTAGCTGCCGGGCTTTACAATCTCGCCGAGTATGAAAATCTTAAGGCTGTTAACTTCCGCAACCACTACCGATACAACCACGCTGTTTTGAAACTCTTTAAGTTGTTTTACCAGGTTAGCTCTAAGCTCGTCGGGTGTGAGGCCGGCGGCTTGAATGTCTCCTATGAGGGGTAAAGAGATAACCCCGTCCGGGCGAACGGTAACTGTTTTGGAGAGGTCGTCGTTATGCCATACCGATATTTCGAGCACGTCTTCCGGGCCTATCCTGTATTTGTAACCCGGCGCGCTCTCAACCTGTGGTACGGTTACCTGTTTGCCGGACGCAGAGTCCGAGCAGGTACCCGCAACAGGAACGCTTAAAAGTAAAAGAATAAGCAGGGCTTGAAGCGTTACTATTATTTTACGGTCTTTAAAGGTCATGGTTGTTCCAATTCCGGTTATACAGTCAGGTAGACTAATTATCTGAAAAAATGGAGGCCGTACGAGTAGGTGTTTTTTGCTACCTTTTTACTCCATACCGTCTTTGCGGTGCCGTCTATATTAAGTTCGTCGATAACGAGGTTAAGTACGGTGTCGTCGCTTATGTGCTTGCCCTCAAATATTATGCGCGCGCCTGTTCTGGAATAATCCTTAAGCCTTACCCTTGTGATATGACCTGAAAGTTTCAGCTTGGAGTCTATGGACGCTGCTGTTCTACTAAGTACCCTGCGGTCGAACAGTACAAAACCGCAGTACCGGCAGACAAGGGTGTCTACATCACTTAAGGCGTAAAAAGCCTTACCGCATTCGGGACATATACGTATTTTCATAATGAAACCTGGCTCCAGAAGGTGCGTGAGCTTTATTTGTCAGGATAAAAACAGCAAAGCTGATTATAAAGTACTTTAACCAACTCGTCAATTATATACGTATTACAAAGGCAAAACAATACACCATCGGTATATTTATTTTGTAAAATGTACTAATCTTTAAGTATGCAACTATAGTATGCGACTAACGTACCACTTTAGTCGTATGTTACCATTTTTTATTTGCTTGGAGGGTAAGCTATAGGCGAATGCCGGCTTTTTATCGCATAGGTAATCAGCTCAGAGCGGTTCTTCATGTTCAATTTTCTAAAAACTCTATAAAGGTGCGTCTTTACGGTCGGTTCGGATATATGGAGCTTCTGGGCGATCTCTTTATTCCTGAAACCTTCCGCTACCAGGTCAACCACATTTTTCTCTCTACCTGTGAGCTGTGTAGATATTCCGTTACCGATAGCGTTCAATCCGTAAACGAGATTTCTGACTGTTTCTTTATCTATCCACAGATCTCCGGCGGCCACCGTACGTATAGCCCTGAGCATAAGCCTCGATGTAGAGTTACCCTTGAGCACTCCGCTGACCTGTTTCTTTACTATGGCCGCCACTATATTCTCTTTGCCGCAGTTAGTGTCGAGTAGAATAAACGGCAGCTTTGTTTTGTCCGTGTGGATTGTGGCAAAAGAGTTGTAAAGGCAGATTATATCCGTGAGTATTACATCGGGTGCGAGCTTCTTCCAATCGGAGAAGGTAAACTCCGTACCCGGCTCAAGTATGTGGGTGACCTCTACTTTTTTCTCGTGCTCAAGCAGTTTCGACATTGCCTCGGAAAAGAGCGTATTGCTGAAGGCAAGCATGATTTTAATCATTGTTTTCATCTTTCTTAAGCGTAACGTAATCGAGGATGATAACCGCTGTGTACTTTGTAAAAGTTTTTGTATGGCTCGAAAAGCAGACTTTATACTTTAATAATCGGTAATGTACCTGTTATCTTAAACATTTTAAACTCTTCGGGTTCTTGTGCCGCAGTTAATGTTAAGAGTTTCCGATCTTTTGATTAATATAATTTTTTAACCATTTAGTAGAGGTAGCCGTATTTGTTATGCTGACGATAGCGGTAAGAAGAGCGGTAGCAGGTGAGTGTAGAAAAGTGTATTATTGAATTTTGAACTATATCACAGGCAAATGGTATGTGCAACGCTATAGTGGGCCTTACATGCGCTATCATTGCCGTATCTGGCTGTATATGGGTGAGTCGGTATGCACGGGGCAGGCAGGTTAGCCTGTTTTACCCGCGTCCGGTTCAATCCGGTGTTTTTCATTATCCGTATGAAAGAAGGATTTTCTTATGCCTTTTTTAGGTCGGAATGAAGTTAAAAAAACCGTTCTTATCTATTTTATTATTCCAATCGTATATCTCAAATGGTATAATACCGGCTGTCTATTGACGTAAACTGACATATAATAACCTTATATTTATTGATCGAAATCATCGATTATATTACCTGTTCCGTATACTATTAATAGAACGGATAATAAAAATACCTTATTCAAATAGGAGAGAGCGGATGAATATAGAAGATATCAGCGGAGATATGACAACCGGCGTAGTTACAGAGACATGGCCTGCGACAAAAGAGGTATTTAGCTCACACTTTGGCAGCGGCTGCTTCAGTTGTCCCGCTTTCGGAGACGAGCCTATTTCTATGGCGTGCGCCATGCATTCTACCGATCTCGACCAGTTCGTAGGTGAACTGAAAGAGGCGGCTGAAAAGAGCGAGTAGCGCCGTTAGCTTTTAAGAGTACCTTCTTTAATTCTGTTTTTTTCTTTAAAGCTGTTGAGCCTGCTATGGCGGAAGTAGTAAATAGTAAGTTATAACTTAACAGACCTCTGTTTTTATACTTGACTAATCTACCCCCCCGGCGTAAACTCATTAGTTCTTGCCCCCGTAGCTCAGGGGATAGAGCAATGGATTCCTAATCCATGCGTCGGACGTTCGAATCGTCTCGGG
>JAJRYL010000160.1 GCA_024275855.1 Deltaproteobacteria bacterium | reverse complement strand
TTGGGACATAGCGAGTAATGTGGTTATATGGTCGGACGAGGCTTATAGGATTTACGGGTTTGAGCCGCACTCCGTTAAAGCCGATTACGGCCTTTTTATGGAGGTGGTTCATCCTGACGACAGGGTGATGATAGAGAGGCGTATAAGAGAGGCGCTGAGTAATACCAAGGCTTACAGCGGTGTAGAGCACCGTATAGTTAGAGCCGACGGCGTAGAGAGGGTCGTGCAGGAGAATGGAGAGGTGGAGTTTGATGAAAACGGCACGCCGGTCAGCATGATAGGCACGGTCAGCGACGTAACGGAGCATAACAGATTAGAGACTGAGGTATTAAAGGCGCAGAAGCTTGAATCTATCGGCCTGCTTGCCGGGGGCATTGCCCACGATTTCAATAATATTTTAACGGCGGTGCTCGGCAATATCTCAATGGCCAAGATAAGGCTCTCTCAGGAAGATACCGTATGGAAAAGGCTTGCCGAGGCAGAGAAGGCTACCGAGCAGGCAAGAGGGCTTACCCAGCACCTGCTGACATTCTCTAAAGGAGGCGCGCCGGTTAAGTCCGTGGTCGAGCTTGGCTCCGTTGTGCGCGACGCCTCGCTCTTCGCGCTTAGAGGCTCTAACGTAAAATTTACCTACTCCATTGCCGGGAATCTGTGGCCTGTAGAGGCGGATGAAGGACAGATTGTTCAGGTAATAAATAACCTTATAATCAACGCGGATCAGTCTATGCCAAACGGCGGAGATATACGTCTTGAATGCGTTAACGTGGAGTTGGGCGCAGGGGCCGTGTCGCAACTCGGCTCCGGTGAATATATATGTATTACGGTTAAGGATTACGGGTGCGGAATCGAAAAAGAGAGCCTGTTGAAGATTTTCGATCCTTATTATACGACTAAAAAAAGAGGAAGCGGTCTTGGGCTTGCCGCTACCTACTCCATAATAGAGAAGCACGGCGGCGTAATAGTGGTGGACTCTATGCCCGGAGCCGGTACAACCTTTAAGGTATACTTAAAGGCGGCTAACGAGCCGGTTGTTGAGCGGGTGAGCGGAGACCCTGTTCCGGTTAAGGGCACGGGGCGTGTGCTTGTGATGGATGATGAAGATGGAATCAGGGAATTGCTTACTGATATGCTCGCTTATCTCGGATACGAGGTTGAGACGGTTAAGGACGGGGCCGGGGCAATAGAGTCTTACCGGTCTGCTCTTGTTAACGGTATCGGTTTCGACGCCGTAATTATGGACCTTACCATACCCGGCGGCATAGGCGGACGCGAGGCGATAAAAGAGTTGTTAGATATAGACCCCGGCGCGCGGGCAATAGTCTCAAGCGGTTACTCAAACGACCCTGTTATGGCGGAGTATGAGCGGTACGGATTTTCGGGCGTAGTGGCCAAGCCGTATATGATCGGTAAGCTGAGTTCGGTTCTGTATGACGTTATCGGCAACGCGTAGGTTCGCTCTCTACCGTTTAAAGATCAATTTTAACATCGGTGTGCGGAACGCCTGACCTTTTTTTCTGTTATAGTAAATGTAAGTCTGCTTAATGTCGCAACTGCCTGACTCTCAGGCAGTTGGTACAGAAGTTCCGAAAGAGGAGTAAGAGCGGCGCTACTATTTCTGTTGTGCGGGTTGGCCGGGGTGAATATTTTTATGCGTGAGCCTGAAGTCTCTTTGATTACAAGTCGTCCGGCCCTGCTTCAACGGAACGTCTGCTCGTCCCTATAGAGTGGTATGGGGTTTTAGCGGTTGAATAAGGGGTAGAATAAGTGGTTTTAAAAAGGACAAAGACGGATACGGAGTGGAAAGAGCTTCTCAGTGACGAGCAGTACTCTGTTATGCGCCAAAAAGGGACCGAGCCGGCCTTTAGTGGAAAGTATAATGATAATAAGAGCGCGGGGTTGTACTTGTGCGCCTGCTGCGGCGCCCTTCTCTTCGCCTCCGATGATAAGTTCGATTCCGGTACCGGCTGGCCGAGTTTTGCTACGCCGTCTTCTATAAACAGCGTAACTACCGAGGAGGATGTCAGCCTTTCCATGGTACGCACCGAGGTTCTTTGCGCTGAGTGCGGCGCGCACCTCGGCCATCTCTTTAATGACGGTCCCGCCCCGTCAGGCACGAGGTACTGCATAAACTCTGTTTCGCTTAAGTTTACCGGTAAAAGTAAAAAGACCGTCTGAAATAAGTAAAACCCGAATACCACATACCGATTAGCCGCCTGAATACCGGTTTTTTACGGACAGTAGGCGTAAGTTTCGACAAAAGGTAGGTGCAGGCTCCGCGTTTATTAAAAAAATGAAGTTTTAATGCTATATAAAGAGGCTTTTTTATTAATATAAAAGAGTACGGTAGAAGCGGTTTTTGTTTTTAGTATAAAAGTTACTATAAAAAACAATGGGTTAGGAAAAAAATCAAATAAAGCGTTATTTTCTCCTTTCATTAATCTATTTTTAATATAAGCACATGTATACTGTTAACCATAGAACACGACCTCCGAGTCTCACGACGGGTCACAGGGGTTATCGGGCGATGAATGCCGCAGTACTACCGACGATGGTATGGGTAGTATAGCAGGCATTTTTTTATGTTAAAAAAATGCCGAGAGAAAATTGGGTAGTTCAACAATATTTTACTTACTCTCGAAAGGAGTACACACATGAAAAGATTTTTAGCCATCGCTCTCGCAGCCTCCCTTGGTCTCGTAATGGCCGGCTCGGTCTCCGCAGCAGTAACACCGTCAACCACCGGTACCTTCTACGGTAACTACGCAGCAGGACAGGCCGCAAGCGGTATCGGTCAGTCCCGTCATAACCTCGGTGGTTTCGGTCTGCACGTTACAAGCGACAACACAACCGAGATCTGTATATTCTGTCATACGCCTCACCACACCAACACAGCCAAGAGCCCGATATGGAACAGGGGCGACGCCGGTGTAACCCTTACCGCATACGGCACCACAATCGCCGGCAGTAACGGTTCGCTTCAGCCTTCTTCACTTGCATGTCTTTCCTGCCATGATGGTGTTACCACCTTTGATAACATCGTAACCGCTCCAGGTAAGGGCGGCGTAACGGTTGGCG
>JAJRYL010000159.1 GCA_024275855.1 Deltaproteobacteria bacterium | reverse complement strand
GGCAGGGCCACCTTGCATGGCTTTTTGTCGGGTTACGCTACGCTAACCCAACCTACAAGGCTTGGCCCTAATATTAAACCTACTCCGGTGCCGGCGTTTAATACGCCCCGCAAGATAAATCCGCCCGGATTTTAAAGTGAGATCACTTTAGCGGAGATCATGTGCGGAAGCCCGAGCACCTTTGTTACTATTTCAGCTGTAAGCGGCGTATCTATGTTCCATATGCTTACCGCTTCGCCGCCAACTGTTCCGCGCCCGAGGTGAAGCTGGGCAATATTAATGGAATTTTCCGCAAGCAGGGTACCGAGGTTGCCTATAACGCCGGGTTTGTCTTCGTTCTGAATGAGCAGCAGATTTCCTTCCGGCATAGCGTCCAAGAAGAACTTGTCTATCTTAACGAGGCGCGGCTCGCTCTTTCCAAAGAGCGCGCCTTCTACCAGACTTTCGGACTCTTTTGTCTTTACCTTGATCGTAATGGAGCTGGTAAAGTCGGTAGAGCGCGAGCTTTTAACCTCTACGACTTTTATGCCGCGCTCTTTGGCTACGAACGGGGCGTTTACAAAGTTTACGCTCGTATCGAGCACTTGATCGAGCAGCCCTTTAAGGCACGCTATAGTAATAGGGGCTATGTCGAACTCGACAACCTCGCCGGAGTACTCGACCGTAATCTCCTCTACGCCGCCCTTAAGTGTCTGGCCCTGAAAGCTGCCGAGTTTTTCGCCGAGGCTGATGTAGGGGCCTAAAGAGGCGAGTAGTTCCGCCGGAACCGAAGGCACGTTCAAGGCGTTACGAACCGTGCCGTTTATAAGGTAGTCCGATATCTGTTCGGCTATCGCTATAGCCACGTTCTCCTGCGCCTCGTGAGTCGATGCGCCTAAGTGCGGGGTTAGTATAATCTCGTCTCTGTTAAGTACGGGGTTTTCGGCTGTCGGCGGCTCGGTCTCGAATACGTCGAGAGCGGCCCCGGCTACGGTGCCGTCTTCTATGGCCGCCACCAGATCGGCCTCGCTTACTATTCCGCCGCGCGCGCAGTTGATAAGGCGGACGCCCTTTTTCATCTTTGCGAATGCCTCTGTGCCTATCATGTTGCGGGTCTCCGGGGTTACGGGCATGTGCACGGAGATGAAGTCGCTCCTTTTGAAGAGTTCGTCCTTGTCCACAAGTGTTACACCGAGTTTGTCCGCCGCTTCGGTCGAGATATAGGGGTCGAAGGCAAGCACGTTCATCTTAAGCCCTATTGCGCGCGACGCTACGATTGAGCCTATATTGCCGACACCGAGAATTCCTAAGGTCTTTGCCGTAAGCTCGGTACCCTGAAAACGTTTCTTCTCCCACTTGCCGCTTCTCATAGAGGCTGTAGCCTGCGGAATGTTTCGCGCAAGCGCCATCATCATGGCTATTGCGTGCTCTGCCGTGGTGGTGGTATTGCCGCCCGGGGTGTTCATTACGATCACGCCCTTTTGCGTGGCGACGTTGGTGTCTATATTGTCAACGCCTATGCCTGCCCTGCCGATTACCTTAAGGTTGACAGCCGCTTCCAGGATTTCCGGCGTTACCGTGGTAGAGCTTCTTATCGCTAAGCCGTGGTACTCGCCGATCTTCTCTTTTAACTCTTCGGGTGTCATGCCCGTTATTACGTCGCACTCTATTTCGGGGTGCGAGGCGAATATTTCGGTTGCTTTTGCGGACATTGAATCGCTTATAAGTACTTTCATCGTCATCTTACAGGCCCTCTGATAAAATCTCTTCTGCCGCCGCAACTCCTACGCCGAGTGTTACGTTGTGGCCGAATTTTTTGAGCGCCATCTCAACTGCACTGATAGCGATTATGGTGTCGAATGTGTCTACGTAACCCAAGTGCGCAATGCGGATGATCTTGCCCTTTAAGTGGTCTTGACCTCCGGCGAGCGTTACGCCGATATCGTCGCGGATGTACTTTACGAACTTGCCGCCGTCTATGCCTTCTGGCAGAAATGCGCCGGTTGCCGCCGCGCTCGGATTTGCCGGGGCCAAAAGCTCAAGGCCGAGCGCCGTGCAAGCAGCCCGTGTTGCGCGCGCTAAACGGTTGTGGCGTTTGAATACGTTTTCAAGACCTTCCTCTTTCAGCATTCTCATGGATTCGAGCAGCCCCGTTATAAGCGATACCGCCGGTGTGTAGGCCGATGTATCGGCACCGAGGTTCTTGCGCTCTTTGGCGAAGTCGAAGTAGAAACGGGGGCAGGTGCTGGTTTCGTTAAACTTCCATGCCTTTTCACTAAGCGCGGCAAAGGCGAGGCCCGGAGGCAGCATCATAGCCTTCTGGGAGCCGGAGAGCAGTATATCTATTCCCCAGTCGTCCATAGGCACGTCGAAAACGCCTACCGCCGTAATGCCGTCCACTATGGTCAGGCAGTCGCGATCTTTTGTAAGGGCGGCTATCTCGCGCACAGGATGCGTGGCGGTGGTCGATGTTTCGCTTGCCTGTACCAGCACCGCGCGAGTCTTTGGATTGCCGTTAAGCGCCTTCTCTACTTCGGTTATATCTATGGCGTGGCCCCACTCTACCTTAATCCAGTGAACCTTAAGGCCGTAGGCCTCTGAAATCTTTCCCCATCTTTCGCCGAACTTGCCGCCGTTAATCGCAATTACCTCGTCTCCGGGGCTAAGGGTGTTGGTTATAGAACCCTCCATAGCGCCCGTGCCCGAAGCGGCAAGAATAAGAACTTCCATCTTTGTCTGGAAGAGGTACTTCAACAGCTCTGCCGCCTCTTTGAAGATGGCGGAGAACTGGGGTGTTCTGTGGTGGATCATAGGGCCCGCCATTGCGAGCAGTGCTGATTCCGGTACCGG
>JAJRYL010000158.1 GCA_024275855.1 Deltaproteobacteria bacterium | reverse complement strand
TTTATCTTCTCTTTTTACTACTTTTTTATCTATATAAAGTTAAAATAAAGTTAAACCGTACCCCGGCAGACAACCGCCGAAGCATTCGCAAACCCATAACAGACCATTGCTGCCTACTCGATAATTGCTATAGCGTCTATCTCAAGCTCAACCCCTTTTGGCAGCTTTGAAACCTCAACAGTGGCGCGCGCCGGATACGGCTCTCTAAAGTACTCTGCGTAGACACTGTTCATCTCGGAAAATTTATTCAAATCCTTAAGGTAAACCGTAGTCTTAACTACTGAGGCGAGCGTAGCGCCGCCCTCTTTCAAAACCTCTCTCAGGTTTTTCAGCACCCGGTGCGTCTGCGCCTCTATACCGCCCGGAACCACCTCTCCAAGGGCAGGCTCAATAGGTATCTGCCCCGAAAGAAAGAGCAGGCCGCCCGCCCTCACTCCCTGAGAATACGGCCCGATGGCGCCGGGCGCAGAACCCGTCTTTAACTCTTCTATTGCCATAATCCTAAACCCTCTCGTCTTCTACCGCAACGTTCTTCAACTTTATACGGCTTACCTTTAAAACCTTGTTGATCTTTCTCAAAGACCTTACTATAGCGTCAAGGTGCCCGGTGCTTCTTACGTCAACCACAAGCGTACAGACGGCTCTGTTTTCCGGATTGGTACCTATAGAGGCGCTCGATATATTAGCGTCCGCGCTTCTTATGGCATTTGTCATCTCGGCCAGCACGCCCTTTTCGTTCTTGCACAGAACCTCAAGGTTTACCGGACGGGTTATGTTTATATCGGGCGCCCACGCAACCTCTATCAGCCTTTCACTATCGACATTCATAAGGTTTACGCAATCATGCGCATGAATGCTCAACCCCTGCCCCAAAGTCGTCAAACCCTCTATCGGCTCTCCGGGCAACGGGTTGCAGCACTGCGCGTACCTGACCATAATATCGTCGTCGCCCCTAACGATTACAGGGCTTTTTGCCACCCTGGGGCTGCCCTTGAAACGGCCAAGCATACGCATGAACGAAAACTTGCCCCTGCCGCCTTTCAGACCCTCTTTAACCGGAAGCAGACTCTTTAAAACGCTCGAAGCCGAAACCTTGCCGTAACCGATAGTGGCAAAGAGGCTCTCTGTTGTGCTTAACCCGAACTTGCTCATAGCTATCTCGGCTATCTTGCCGGACTCTAAAAGAGTGTCGAGGTTGAGGTTGTGCCGCTCAAGCTCGTGCCCGAGTATCTCCGTGCCCAACGAAATACTCTTGGTTCTCTCCTCGTTTTTAATCCACTGCCGTATGCGTGTCTTGGCGCGCGCGCTCATAACGTGATTTAACCAGTCTTTGCGCGGCCTGTGCACGTCGGAGGTGATAATATCGACTATATCTCCGCTGCGGAGTTTTGTGCCAAGCGGAACAAGCTTGCCGTTTATCTTGGCGCCGACACACCTGTTGCCTATATCGGTATGAACGGCATAAGCGAAATCTATCGGGGTAGCCCCTACCGAGAACTGCTTTATATCTCCGTTAGGGGTAAAAACAAAGACCTCTTCGGGAAATAGATCGACCTTAAGAGAGTCCATAAACTCGTCCGTATCCTTAAGGTCGCGCTGCCACTCAAGAAGCTGGCGAAGCCACGCGAAGGTCTTATCGTCTTCCGGGTTTATCTCACCCCCTTCTTTATACCTCCAGTGCGACGCTATACCGTACTCAGCTATCCTGTGCATCTCGTGCGTCCGTATCTGTACCTCCATACGGATACCGTACGGCCCTACCACGGTCGTATGCAGCGACTGGTACCTGTTTAACCTCGGCAGGGCTATATAGTCCTTAAAACGGCCCGGAACAGGCTTCCAGGTAGAGTGAATAAGACCTAATACGGCGTAACAGTCCTGAATACTCTCGACAATAACCCTGAAGGCTATAATATCGTAGATATTCTCAAAATCTACGCCCTGCGCCTCCATCTTTCTGTTGATAGAGTAAAGGTGCTTGACCCGCCCGGTGACTACGCCTTCAGAGCCGTTATCAGCCAAAGCCCCCTCTATAACGCTCTTCGCGTTATCTATATACTTGCTCCACGCGTCGGTCTCCTGCACAACGCGCTCGGTAAGGTAAGCGAACCTTTCGGGGTCGAGGTACTTGAAAGAGAGGTCTTCAAGCTCGGTCTTTATCCAGCCGATACCGAGCCGGTTAGCCATAGGGGCGTAAATATCCATGGTCTCTCTGGCGATAACCCGCTGTTTGTCGGGCCTGAGAGCGTCGAGAGTTCTCATATTATGGAGCCTGTCTGCCAACTTTATCAGCAGCACCCTTATATCTTTGCTCATGGCAAAGATCATCTTGCGGAAGTTCTCGGCCTCCCTGTCCTGCTTTTTATCGAAGGTCAGGCGGCTTATCTTGGTAACCCCGTCTACCAACGAAGCGACTTCCGGCCCGAAAAGCTCGTCTATCTTTTCGAGTGTAGTATGGGTATCTTCAACGGTATCGTGAAGAAGCCCCGTTACAATACACTGCATATCCATTCTAAGGTCGGCGAGTATATGAGATACGGCGATAGGGTGCATCAGGTACGGCTCGCCGGACATACGAACCTGCCCCTGGTGCACCATGCCCGAAAAGACGTACGCCTTTTTCAACAGCTCAAGGTCCGCCTGCGGGTTGTTCTCTTTAACGGACTCTACTATATCTTCAAATCTTAACATTCGTTTTATTTTTCAAGTAGTTATATGGACGATAAAAAACCTGATATACATGCGGCCTCCGATGGAATTTACGGATCATACTTAATTTAACGTAAAAAAACGCTTTTTACAATACTTATGGCCCGCCGCACAGGTGTAAGCCTTAAAAGCGGTTAAAGCGGGGTACGTTGCGCCACCTTGCTTTATCTTGCTTTAACAACACCTCTTTGTTATAATTTCAGGATGAATAAAAGAAGAATACTCTGGCTATCAGGGGCCATTGCAGCACTTATTATACTTGTTATACTCGGCGGGTACTTTCACTTCACCAAAGACCTTCCTTCGCTTAACAGAATAACAGACTACCAGCCGAACCTTGTAACTCGCGCATACTCTGCAAATGGCGAGGTTATAGGAGAGTTCTATATAGAGCGCAGGGTGGTGGTACCGCTCTCAAGCATGCCTAAATACCTTATCGACGCCTTCTTGGCGGCTGAAGACTCCGGCTTTTACGAGCACGACGGAATATCCTACATCAGTATCGCGCGCGCTTTTTACAAAAATATGCTGGCCGGCAAGTTCGTTCAGGGCGGTTCTACGATAACCCAGCAGGTAGCGAGAAGTTTCTTTCTATCGAACGAAAAGAAGATATCGAGAAAGATCCGCGAGGTTATCATGGCCTACCGGATAGAAAGAAAACTGAGCAAGGACGAAATACTCAACCTCTACCTCAACCAGATATACCTCGGCAACGGGGCATACGGGGTTCAGGCGGCGGCCGAGACGTACTTCGGTAAAGACGTAGGCGAGTTATCAATCTCAGAGTCCGCTCTTTTGGCCGGCCTGCCCAAAGCCCCCAACAAGTACTCTCCCTACTCCAACCTGAAGCGCGCCAAAGAGCGGCAGGAGTTTGTACTGAACAGAATGGTGGAAGAGCAGTACATAAACCCCAACGACGCGGTTGCCGCCTTTTTTGATAAGCTCGACCTTAAGCCCAAAACGATAAAGACGCTCTGGACCGGCCCGTACTTTACCGAGCACATAAGACGTTATGTAGAAGAGAAGTACGGTGACAACAGGCTCTACAAGGGCGGGCTCAACATCTACACGACAATGAACCTGAAACTTCAAAAGGACGCTAACGAGGCTGTTGATTTCGGCCGCCGCGCTTTCGACAAGCGCCGGGGTTACAGAGGCCCTGTCGAGGTCTTCAAAACAGTAGACGAAATGGACGAATTTCGTGATAAAATAGACAAAGAGCTTGAAAGAAAGCCGATTAAGGCAAAGGGTATCTACAAAGGCCTGATAACCTCGGTAGATAGAAAGAAGAAGCTGATAGGCGTAGACATAGGCCACCGGCACGGTCTGATAAATAAGTGGCACTACAGGTGGGCACGCGTCTACAACCCGGAGAACAACTCCGACGGAGAGCTTGTCAGCGATCCTCTCGCCAACTTCAATACAGGAGACGTAATCTATGTTCGCGTAAGAAGAGAGCCGAAGGACGACAACACGCTGCTTAGCCTCTACCTCGAACAGGAACCGCTCGTCGAGGCAGCCTTAATCTCGTCGGAACCGGAAACCGGCTACGTGCGCGCGATGGTCGGAGGTTCGAGCTTTAGAAAAACGCAGTTCAACCGCGCAATACAGGCGTACCGCCAGCCCGGTTCAGGTTTTAAGCCGATCATATACGCCGCAGCGCTCGACAACAATTATACGCCGGCAACCATTGTAATGGACTCGCCTATCGTCTTTGAGGACGACATTAACGAGGTTAAGTGGCGGCCACGCAACTACGACAAAGAGTTTCACGGCCCAACCACAGTAAGAACCGGTTTGACCAAGTCGCGCAACATAGTAACCATTAAGATACTTCAGGATATTGGCGTATCGACCGCGCTCGACTACGCGAGACGCTTTGGCATTACCTCTCCTTTGGCCAACGACCTTTCGCTTGCGCTCGGCTCCTCCGCCCTTACGGTCTCGGAAATGAATACAGTTTTTGCCACCTTCGCCAACAAGGGTTACCGGCCCGACCCTATCTTCATAACGAAGATAACGGACAAAGACGGCAACGTACTCGAAGAGAACATACCGAACGCAGAGCAGGTTATAGGTGAAGACACTGCCTACATTATGTGCAACCTTCTGCAAGGCGTAATACAGCACGGTACCGGACACAGGGCAAAAGCCCTCGGAAGACCGGCAGGCGGCAAAACAGGCACCACCAACAACCTTAACGACGCCTGGTTTATCGGTTTCGTTCCGAACCTTACGGCGACCGTATGGGTGGGTTACGATAACGAAAAGGAGCTTGGCAGGTTCGAAACGGGTTCTCGCGCCGCTATACCTATATGGTTAAAGTACATGCAGAACGCTACCAAGGGCACACCGGTAAAAGAGTTCGAGATTCCAGAAGGTATAGAGTTTGCCAAGATAGACCCCATTACAGGGCTGCTCGCCCCGCCAGAGGCGAAGAACGTGCTCTTCGAAGTCTTTAAAACAGGTACGGCGCCGACTCAGATGAGTGCGCTACCGGAAAAGGTAAAACCGGCGGAAAGAACGCTAAAAGTTAAAGAGCCTGATAAGACCGGCAACGAGAACGCGCCGGAGATTACCGACGACTTCGACATACCTATTGACGATAAAGGTTACGTAGACGACCCGGAAATGATGCAGATTGTAGAGTAAGCAGCAGACCTGTTTACCAGAGAGGCGAAGAGAGTTAAAAGCCATAAAACGGGAAGAGTTGCAAAGTTAACATCTTTTTATAGGTCGATTTTGAAGCAAACAGGGCGGATTTGATATACCCTTTAATCGAGGGATCTATTATAAGCTCCCTTGAAATAAGGCGTATTGCGAAACAGTAAGTGCCTTTAATATACAGAAATACAGATGATCGATAAAAAAGGCCGCAAGCAGTATCAGGGCGATAGAGCCGGTTGTAGAGTAAGCAGCGCAGTCTTGAAATATCCGTTATATGAGGCGGTATTGCAACTACCCTGAAATCGGGCGGATTGTGGAGCAGACAGAGCATGAAAAAACTGGTAGATTCATATAAACGAGAAATAGAGTACATGAGGATTTCCGTTACCGACAGGTGCAACCTCAGGTGCGTTTACTGCATGCCCGGCGAAGGCATAGACCTTACCGCGCCTGCCAATATACTGCGTTACGAAGAGCTTGCGCGCGTTGTACGTATTTCGGCTGACAACGGAATTAAACGTTTCCGGATAACGGGCGGCGAACCGCTTGTACGAAAAGGCATTGTAGGTTTTATAAGCGACCTCTCGAAGATAGACGGCATAGAGGAGTTGAGCCTTACGACCAACGGGGTATTGCTTTCCGAGTACGCTTTGGCGTTAAAAGAGGCCGGACTAAACAGGGTAAACGTAAGCCTCGACTCCCTTAACCGGGAACGGTTCGAGAAACTTACTCGCGGAGATAAGCTCGACACTGTTTTAGAAGGACTTGAGACCGCGTTACGTGTAGGGCTTACACCTGTTAAGGTAAACATGGTGGTTATTAAAGGCTTTAACGACGACGAAATAATCGATTTCGCCAACATCTCGAAAGAGAAACCGTACCATATACGTTTTATCGAATACATGCCGTTCAATACGGAAGAGGGCTGGCAGAAGGATAAATGTATAGGAGCCAAAGAGATTCAGGAGCGTATCGTCGCCGCGGAAGAACTTTTTCCTGTTGAGGGCGGAAAGAAGAGCACGGGGCCAGCGCGCCGTTTTCGTTTTAAAGACGCTCCGGGCGAGGTCGGTTTTATCAGCCCCGTTACAGAGCATTTTTGCGGGTCGTGCAACCGGCTGAGGCTCACTGCCGACGGAAAACTCCGTACATGCCTCTTTTCCGATACCGAAATAAATCTGAGAGACGCGCTAAGGGACGGCTCTTCCGACACAGAGATTGAAAAAATCCTCTTCCAGGCGGTAAAGGTGAAACCGAAAAGACATAAGATAAACGAAGAGTTCTTTAAAAAGACCTCTAAAACAATGAGCCTCATTGGCGGATAGTAACCGCCGGGACGCTTTAAAGCTCAGTGCGTTAAAAGAGACAATAAAAAAGAGCTGCGTTTATAAACGCAGCTCTTTTTTTTATTACCTCTTCCGCTGTACCGGTAAAAAGAGACTACTCAGGCTTTTCCTACCATCCAAGCTTTAACCTCTCGCCAAGCCTCTTGGAAAGACCGGCCGCTTTTATCTTCGCTACAACGCTCTTTATATCGTACTCCACCCTGTGAAATTCAATAGAGCCTACACCCGAATCGTAGACTAAAAAGGCCGCCCTCGGGTCTCGGTCGCGCGGCTGCCCTACAGAACCGGGGTTGACAAGGTAGTTGAACCTGTTGGTCAGCCTAAGCGTACTGTCGGCGGATATTTTCACGGTGCCTTCGCTGCCGAGATAAGATATAGCGACATGCGTATGGCCGAAAAAGTAGATGTTGCTCTTGTTATCCTGCAACTGCCTGAAGTTTTTCAGCGCGTCGTTCGCCCCGAAAATATAACTGTCGGTATCGTTAACCCAGCCGTGAAAGATAAAAAACCGCCCGTCTATGTCGAGTGTGCGAGGCAGTGCCTTGAGGTATTCGAGGTTGTCGCCGGTAAGTTCGCCCACAGTCCAGTCGAGCGCCTCTAACGCCTGATAATTGAAGTCGTCCGAGTTGTCTATTCCGGCTACGCGCGAGTCGTGATTACCCATAATGCAGCGCACGTTGAGCTTGCGCAACAGTTCTATACACTCGTTAGGGTTTGTATTGTACCCTACGACGTCACCGAGACAGACGATATTGTCACTTAGACCGAGCATTTCGATCCGCTTCAATGTCGCCTCAAGTGCCTCAAGGTTGGAATGGAGATCGGAGATCAGTGCGTAACGCATTATCAAATATAATGGGATTTTAAGATGGGTACAGTCACGAAATCAAAGAACCGGCAACCTGTTTAATCGATCGTTCCTTTGAAATTATCAGCCTCAAAAGCCATAGAACCTATCTGGAACGGGTCGTTAAGAAAATTGTCCCGGCACTTCTTGCAAAGAATATAAATGGACTCCTTGGAGGCTTCATCTGTTTCAAAACCTTCGTCGTCCATATCGTCTATGTTGTCGAGAAGGCTGTTTACACCCTCTTCAATGTCACCTTCAAACTCTTCGAGGTAACCGTCGAAATCAGCGAAACTTCTAACTTCAACTACAAATTTTATCGTATCACTCGGCAACTCGTTGCCGCAACAGTTACATCTTAACGTCTTCATAGTCTGTAATCATTCTCTAAAAGGTGCGGTTCTCTCTATTTATATACACCTTTTCTCCTATAGTGCATATAGCTTTTATATAAAATGTAACATAACAATTTTACCTGCAAAAACTGAACTTGTCAAACTAATAAGGCCGATTATACACAGCGTAACGCAATGCGGTGCAAAGCCTCTGTCTATCTCATTCTCCGCTGATGGGCCAAACGATAAAAAAGACAAATCTCTACTTTAGCGTTTATAGAGCACAATAGCCGTGGTATGTTGGCTCTATGACTATCGAAGAGTTTATAGCCGTGCTTGAGGCAAGACACGACCTCAGGAATATCGTACATAACGAAGAGATCGGCGCCTTGGAGCCTGAGTATGGCGAGCCAAAGGACGGACTGCACCCGCGGCTGTTAAAAAGGTTGAATACGCTCGGCATAAAAGACTTATACTCGCACCAGGCGTACGCGATAGATTTGATCCGGCAGAGTAGAAACGTAGTAACCATGACCCCGACATCGAGCGGCAAAAGCCTCATATACAATATACCTGTAATAGAAGAGGTTTTAAAAGAGCCGGAGTCGCGCGCCCTCTACCTCTTTCCGCTAAAAGGGCTCGAACAGAACCAGCTCCGCTCAATCAGGGAACTTACAAAAAATCTTTTCGATGATGAAGATAAAGAGAAGAAGACCGGCAAAAGAGGCAGAACCGCCTTTGTGCCCGGCTTTGCCGAGGTCTACGACGGAGACACGACAAGTTACAGGAAACAGAAGATTCGGGAAAAACCGCCCTCCGTTATCTTAACCAACCCGGACATGCTGCACTACTCCATAAACGCCTTTCACGAAAAATGGGAGCGGTTTTTAAAAGACCTTAAGTACGTCATTATAGACGAAATTCATACCTACCGGGGCGTCTTCGGCTCTCATGTAGCGCACGTTCTGCGCCGCTTCCAGCGTTTGCTGGCAAAGTACGGCAGCTCTCCGGTCTTTATCGCCTGCTCGGCCACAATAGCTAACGCCGGAGAACTCGCATGTAAACTTACGGGCCTTGAGTTCGATGTTGTCTCCAAGAGCGGAGCGCCGGCGGGGCGCAAGAACTTTCTATTTCTCGACCCACCAAAAGAGTTGTCGCCGTACACGGTCGCCAATAAGATTTTTATTACCGCCATCAAGAGCGGCTTCAGGACAATAGCCTTTACAAAGGCGCGCAAGATAACGGAGCTTATGTACTCGTGGGTCAAGGGTAACGAACCGGAACTTAGCGTAGCGTCGTACCGCGCCGGTTTTCTGCCCAAAGAGAGAAGAGAGATAGAGAACAGGCTCTTTTCAGGCAAACTCTCCGGTGTTATATCTACAAGCGCGCTTGAGCTTGGTGTCGATATAGGCGGGCTCGACATCTGTATTCTCGTCGGATACCCGGGTAGCGTAACCTCGACATGGCAGCGCAGCGGACGGGTCGGACGCTCCGGGCGGGAGAGCCTGATAATCTTAATCGCCCTTACCGACGCGCTCGACAAGTTCTTTATGAAAAACCCCAAAGAGTTCTTCAACCGCTCCGTCGAGGCCGCGATTATAGACAGAAACAATCTTCCTATCTTAAAATCTCACCTCAGGTGCGCCGCAGCCGAACTTCGCTTAGGCGCAAACGACGTTGTGTACGACACAAAAAAGCTCTCTCCGGTGCTCAAAGAGCTTGAGGCCGACGGGGATCTTCGCCACTGGAAGAAGGGAGACATCTGGTACCCTCGCTCTCGCCTCGCGCACCGCGACGTATCTATTCGACAGGCCGGAACAACGTATACAATACGGCTCGAAAACAAGACCGTTATCGGCACGACCAATTCCGATAGGGTTCTAAGAGACAACCATCCCGGCGCAATCTACATGCACCGGGGGGTTCAATACAGAGTCTTTAAACTCGACATGGGAAACACAGAGGTAGTCTGCCGGGAGGCTGCCGATGTAGATTACTATACGCGCGCGATAACCGATAAAGAGACCGTGATCGTTAAGACCGAAGTTACAGATACGCTAAGCGGCCTCGACTTCTTTTACGGCACCTTAGAGGCTACGGAAACGGTATCCGGTTACAGAAAAAAGAGTATCTACTCTGACGTTGAGATGGGAGAGTACCTGCTGGAACTTCCACCCAACACCTTCACCACAAAAGGCGTCTGGTTCAGGGTGCCAGAAGAGCTGCTCGACTCCACTATAAAAGAGGGCTACAGCGCGATGGGCGGGCTGCACGCGCTCGAACACGCAATGATAGCTACGCTTCCGCTCTTCGCGCTCTGCGACCGTTTGGATTTAGGCGGTGTAAGTTACGCCTTTAACGAAGAGCTTCAGAGTCCGGCGGTCTTTATCTACGACGGGCACGCCGGAGGAATAGGGCTTTCGAGGCGGGGTTTCGACTGTTTTAACGAGTGGCTCCGGGCGACGTAC
>JAJRYL010000009.1 GCA_024275855.1 Deltaproteobacteria bacterium | reverse complement strand
GATTCTAAACCGCGCGGTAGAAGAGGCGGAAGGTGAGTATGTTGTTTTTATCGACGCCGACTGTATCGTGGCCTCCGATTTTTTAGCGACCCACTGGAAGAGACGCAAGCCCGGTACTTTTCTTGGCGGCAGGCGTGTAATGATGAACAGGGTTATATCCGAAACAGTGACAGAGGGTATGATAACCTCAGGCCGTTTCGACGGTGTAACGCTCTGGGGGTTGTGGCAGAGCCTGCTTGGCAGGTTCAAGTATTATGAAGAGAGTTTGCGACTGCTCGGTTACATCAGGGGGCAAAGCCCCTTCAGCCTGCTTGGTTCTAACTTCTCTATCTACAAGGCCGACCTCTTAAGGGTAAACGGTTTCGACGAAGAGTACGAAAGCCGGGGCGGCGGAGAGGACACCGATATCGCGCTCCGGTTAAAGGTAGCCGGAGTTAAGATGGTCTCTGTCCGGTACCGCGCGCTTGAGTTTCATCTCGGACATGAAATAGTTGAGGCGAAGTTAGTGTCGGCGAAACTCTTTAAGAAAAAAAAGGGTCTGATAAAAAACGCGCGGGACGCTAAGAACGTGAAGAGTTCCCTTTCTAAAAAAGAGAAGCGGAGATAATGGAAAGAAAGAAGATAATAAATCTGCGTACATCTATACCGCACTCGGCTTCCGGGTACTACTCCAACGCTTTGAAGACGCTTGAGGCCGCCGGAGAGATAGAGGTTGTGGAAATTGTTTTCGACCCGCATAAGCCGGTTGAGGATGTTAAGCTGCCGGAGGCAGACCTTATACTCTTTGTCGATTGCGGTCTGCCGGTTGAATTTCCGTTTTTAAAAGAGCGTAAAACCCCGGCGGCGTATGTAAGCATAGACTCGTGCCACAAGCTCGATATTCATAAAGCGTACTGCAGGAAGTACGGGTTTGATTATATATGGGTGGCGCAAAAGCACGTTGTGGCCGCGCTTGGAAAGCGCGCCCGCTGGCTGCCGCTTGCCGCGGACCCGGCTACCCATGTCTGGACACCGGAAATGGAGGCGCGGAAAAAAAGAAGCCTTGTAAGCAAATTTCTTAAACGCAAGGGTTTCGACATCGGCATGTGCGGCGCCCCGTATAAACACCGCAAGGCGTTTGAAAAACTCTTCAGGTCCGCAGGGCTCAGTACCGACTTCTACTACAGAAAACGGTTCGGCACGGACGTTACCCGCGAGATAGCGCGCTGCACGATAGGTTTTAATCTCGGCGCCGGTTTCACTGGCGTTAAGGGTAAAGACCTCAATATGCGGGTCTTCGAGACAATGGCCAACGGCAGGTGTATGCTTTTAACAAACGTCTACGGGTCGCTCGGTTACGAAGAGCTCTTTAACGACGGCCAGCATTATGTTACCTTTAGAACAGAGCGCGAGGGTGTTAAAAAGGCGCTCTACTACGCTAAAAACCCGCAGGCCGCGCGAAAGATAGCGGTAGAGGGGCAGCGCCACATCTTCGAGTTCCATACGTACGCCCACAGGGTGAAAGAAATTATCGCCGCTCTCGACTGAGTTTTAAGGCACCGGTTTTTTTTTTTGAGCTACAGGTTCGCTTAATAGATATAAGAGATAAGAGAAGTTGAAGAGTATGGATACTGAAGGCACAGAGGCGCAAAAAGGGGGTACCGAAGTCGAGGCTTTTACGGTTAAAGACGGTTATCCTCTTTTCGACGACTACCCCGATCTGTCGGGCGTAGATAAAGCGCTTGTCGTGATACTTAAAAATATCGGAGACGTGCTGCTCTCGTCTCCGGTCTTTTATGCCCTTAAGAAGGCACTGCCCGATGCTGAGATAGACGCTTATGTAAATATGGGCACAGAAGAGATGCTGCTGCACAACCCCGCCGTCAACGATCTTATAGTATTGAACAGGCCGGCGATAAAGGGCGGTTTTTCTTTTAAAAGGGCGGCGGAAGAGTTGCGGTTATTTAAAAGAATCCGTTCGGCCGGTTATGATATGGTTCTGCTTCTCTCTACCGGGTCGCGCTCCGTAAACGCCGCGCTCCTGTCTGGCGCCTCTATACGTGTAGGGCCCGAACTTAAGAAGGCTGAGTTTCTCGGCAAGTACGATTCGCTTACGCATGTGGCTCCTATGGCCTCTTCCGGGCGGCACTATGTAGAGAGGTATCTCGACACGCTCAGAAGGATCGGTATCTTCCCTGAAAAGGACGAGATAACCACGCGCCTGTTCGAGGGTATAAACGCGCGGGCGAACGTAGAGGAAAAACTGGGTGAAAGAGGCATAGGGATAAACGACAAGTATGTGGTTGTTCACCCTACGTCGCGCTGGATGTTCAAGTGCTGGACAACCGCCAAGGTAGCTTTGCTTATAGACCGGCTGAGAGAGGAGCTTAGCGTAAAGGTTGTGCTGACTTCGGGTCCGGACTCGAACGAGCTTGAGTATATAGAGAAAATTACCGGGGCCGTAACTGGCGACGTGGTGGACTTAAGCGGCTGCCTTACATTGTGCGAGCTTGGGGCGGTTATAGCCGACGGCACCCTCTTTTTCGGTGTAGACTCCGCGCCCATGCATATGGCGGCGGCGGCGGGTACGCCGGTGGTGGCGCTTTTTGGCCCGACAAGCGAAGTGGACTGGGCGCCGTGGGGAGACGGGCACACGGTTATAACGCTCGAAAGGTTCGAGTGCAGGCCGTGCAACCGGGACGGTTGCGATGGAAGCAAGATAAGCGACTGTATTACGGAGATAGAGGTGGATACGGTCTTTGACAGGATAAAAGAGCGGTTGTAGAGCGGTGAGCGCTCTTGGCCCGCCGTACGCTTAAGGCATGGCGAGTTTTAGCAGTCGGTCTTTCCACTTCTCGATAAAGAGTTTCATGTTTCTCTCCGTCAGTTCGTCGGACATAATCGATTTGTCGAGGTACTTTATTTCAACCGGCCCTGAGCTTACGCCGTGAATATGGTCGTAGTGGGCTTCGAGGCCAAGCAGTACGCGGGCCTTGTAACCGTTATCCCGCGCAAAGTAGGCGAGGTCGAACTCTTCGAAAAAGGCCGGGGTGAAGCGTGTGTCGAAGCGGAAGCCGGTCTTTTTTAAAAAGTCGCCGGAGAGCGCAAAGAGAAAACCGCTGGCCATAGTTACATCGACACCGCCTTTCGACCATTTTTTACCCGTATTGAAGAAACCGCGCTTCTTCTTCTTTTTGTACTTTATTGCGGCAAGAGGGAAGCCGTTATCGGGATTTAACTCTTTGCAGACCTGCCCCTCGACTCCGACTACCGCTGTATCGGGTTTTTCTTCTAAAAATTTTACCAGCTCCATAACGCACTCCGCGTCGAGCCACAGGTCGTCGTTCAGAATTAAGAGAACATCGCTCTCAAGCTGCTCAATACCCAAGTTCCAGGCACCGGGCACGCCGATATTTTCATCAAGCTCAAGCAGTGTCGCCTGCGGAATATTTTTGAAAAGCTCTTTAAGCTCGTCGGAGACCTTAACGCCGTTTGCGACGCAAAGCATCGTAAGGCCGCTTAAGCACGACAACGTATTGACGAGGCCGCGAATGCTGTACGGGCTGTGTATCGGTTCTTCTTCCATAAAGGCGCAGACTACGCCTATTTTTCTGCTCATACGGCGCTCCCCTTCTTAAATTTCAGCTTTCCGCTCTATGTACTGCCAGAATTCAGCGGCGTTGTTTTCGTAACCCGCCCTGTCGGCAGGGTCGGTGCCGTGCGTAAGCGCGCCTACCATGTCGTTGGTAATCAGGTTGCAGCCGCTAAGAGCGGCCTGATTTACTATTAAGCCGTGCGGCTCCGGCCAGCGCGGCATGTGGATATAGTTCTCTACGCGGTTTAAAAAGTCAGGCATCTCCTCGTAAGGAATAGGCCCGATAACCTCGCCGTAGTTATATTTCTCCGCCAGACGGTAGCCGCGCGAACCGAAAAAGAGGATGTGCTCGTTAGGAAATTTTTTGCGTATATTGTAAAAACCCTTTGTTTCGGTCATGCCGCCGTAAGAGGCGTACTTTATATCGCGCGTCTGCTTTTTGTCGGTAAAGAGCTCTACGTCTACAAGCGGTTTCAGTATGTAGGTTTTATCATCTATTTTCGGGTATATTTTTGTAAAGACCGAGGCGTGCAGCGGCGAGAGGAAGATGCAGCCGAGCGCGTCCGTAAAGAGCCGCTCGTTGTCGCCAACCGGACAGAAGCCGTTTTTCCAGCCCGAGCTGTTGTCGAACCTGCCGTAGTACTCCTCTTTGGTGATAACGCATTTTCGTCCGTCGCCAATTTTTCCGTTGCACGGCAGGGAGTTTAAGTAGCAGATGTCCGCGTAAGTGTTCTGTCCGATAAAGTACCTGCCGGTAGATATAATAGAGTCTATATAGTTGCGTGCGAAGTGGTCTTTCGCCTCCGGGCAGTTGAAGACGTCGAAGAGCAGCCAGATGTCCGGTTTCCTGTGCTTGAGCACGCGAGTGGAGAGCCGGAACTTCTTCGGTTTCATGGCGACTACCCTGACATCGTGGCCCCGCCCCCTGCCCTCGCGGATGATGGCGTTCGTAATCTGCTCTCCCCCGCCGTGGTAGTGAAACGGGTTGAGGTGAGAGAGAAAGTTTATTTTAAGTGACTTTTTCATGTGGATTTTAACTTCTCCTCGAAAAAAGCCTCGTACTTTTTCGCTATAAGTTTAGGGTCGTTCCGTTTTGTAAAGAGGTCGTAACCGTTTTGGCCAAGCCTTTCCCGCTCTTTTTTATCTTTTACAAGCCTCTCAAGCTGTTCTGTCATTCTGTTTGTATCGTTCAGGGGGGCTAAAAGGCCGCCTGAACCTATTGTCTCGGGGTTGGCCGAGTCGTCGTACGTTAAAATCGGTACTTTCCGGCTCATGGCCTCAAGAAAGACAATACCGTACGCCTCGTTAGAGGTGGGGTAGAGGAAGATGTCGAGACAGTTTATAAGGCTCAGTTTTTCGTCCTCCGTTATCTGTCTTTCTATCGAGGTAATCCGTGAGCGCCCGAAAAGGTACTTATACTTCTGGTTCGACTTGATGACGAAATGCACGTCCGGGTGGTTGAAGTGGCGGGCTATTTTTAGAAAATGGCTGTTTTCCTTGCGCGCGTTGCCGAGCGAACCTACCAGCAGTTTATCTTCGGGCAGCCCGAAGTGCTCTTTGCCGTACTTTATGTCGTAATCGGTTACGTCAAACGGCGGGTCGATCTGTACGGTCTTATCCAAACTGGAACTTTGAAGGCCGAGCACAAACCTCGAAAGCACAATGCTGCCGGATACGTCTTTTATGTTGCCGGCCTGCCTCGGACACATAACGGTCTGAGTAACGGTTGTAAGTTTTGCGGCCTCCGTTATGTAGGCGAGGTCGGTGCCGCCGCCCGGGCACGCGTGCACAATATCGGGTTTCAGCTCTTTTATGAAGCGCCCGATACCGGGGTACCCGGAAGCGTCGTAATAGGTCGGGTAGGCGGCCTCGAACTTTTCGCTAAGCCCGCCCCTGCCCATAGCTAAAACGGATATTTTGAAGCGTGTCGGGTCAACGTGCCGGGCCCAGTGGTGCATGCTCGACTGAGAGCCGCCATAATCGAGAACGTGCGGGCACAGAAGAATATGGATCATACTGCCTGCTCCGGTTTATTTGTCGAACGGACTGTTAATACGCGAAGCGCCTTTTAAACCCGGCATTTACGCAAAGCGCTTTTATACATTTAACATCCGCCGTTGAGTTTAACTCTTATTCTATCCGTTAGGCATAAAGCGTACCATTTTCTTCTTGAGGTAAGCAAGGGTATAACCTTTGGCGCACGTTAAGCGCGCGGCCTCAGTTTGAAGATATGCTGGCATGTAAAGAACTCTTTGAACCAGCTTATGCGCTTTAGCAGACGGCCATAATTCTCCATATTGGCGCTGTAGCCGGTTACCTCCATCTCCGGCAGGTCGGCGCCGAGGGAGAGGAGAAAAGATTTTTTTGTAAAGAACCGTATGTGCGTGCGGTCGAGAATGCCGGAGTCTTTGTAGTCCCAGCGTCCCTTGAGTATTAACCGCT
>JAJRYL010000157.1 GCA_024275855.1 Deltaproteobacteria bacterium | reverse complement strand
TCTTCAAAGCTCAGGCCGAGCCCGACGTAGACCGACTCCATACCGGCATTAGAGATAATATCGTCCATACCTGCAGAGAGGTAAAAGTACCTTGTGAAATAGAGCGTGGTACCGGCCTTTAAGTGCGGGTTGGCCTTGTTGCCGAAGTCGAACGCGTCCAATGAGAACCGGACCCTGTTGTTTAAGAAGCTGTAATCGACTCCGATCCCTCCGGTGCTCTCTATCATACCGCCGCGAATAGTAAGCGCGTTTATTCTCTTCGCGACCTGAAGGCTGAACTTGAAGTTGTCAGTGGTCTTTATATCGGTAGTGGTTGTTGTGGTACCGCCCGTTGTGATCTGGCGGACCTCTTTGCTCCTTAAGCCGCGCGGGTCGTCGATAACCTCGAAGAGGTAGAACTTGTCGGACTGCGGCTGAAGTTTAAGCGTAAGGTAGCTTTTAGTCTCGGCCGCCCCGAAGAGGTACTCGCCCCTGTAACCTATATAGGTCTTTATGGACTCCGCCTTCTCTAAAAAATTATTTATGCCGGTTACCGTCCTGTTTATGTTCGAGTGCAGGCTGTCGTCATTTACAAGCTTGCCCAGGGTGCCCTCTCCCCTGTCGATCTTCTGGGTTATACTGCCGACGTAATCTATGGTGTCCGAGATACGGGGGCCAACCTCTTTGGTCAGCTTGTTTATATTGTCCATAGCCTCTTCGAGCTTTATAGAGGCGAGCGTGAGGTTCCTTACTCCGTCGGAGAGATTGCCCCTGTTCTCGTTTATAAGGGCGTTCAAGTTTTTGGTAGTTGTAATAAGACCTTCGTTAAGGTTGTCTACCGCGGCTTTAAGCCCCATAGATATCTGCGGGCCGTCGTCACGCAGCAGGGTTGTGAACTGATTGAGATTGTGTATTATGTTGTTCAGTTTTTCGTCGTTCTTTTCTATCAGGCGGCTGACCCTGTAGGAGACCTCCTCCATACTGGTCATTATATTCCTTAGCGTGGCCTCGCCCTCAGCCCCCCCAAAGACGTTGCCGAGCGTATTGCTGACTTTTTTGATATCTAAAGAGACGTCGCTCATAATGGTTATAAGCTTGTCCATGTCGGCGTACGACGTGGTGCGCGTAAGCGTATCACCGTCTTTCAGCACGGGCGCGTTAGGAGAGCCGACCAGAAGCTCTACGTACCTTTCACCAAGCAGACCCTTTGTGGTAAGTACCGCTGTAAAGTCGGAACCTATCTTGATTTCCGGTTTTATCCTAAGCGTAAGCAGCGCGCGGCTGTCTTTCAAGAGTATGTTCGTTACCTTACCCACGTTTACGCCGGCCACGCGTACGCTCGCGTCTTTGTCGAGTCCGGCGGCGTTGTCAAAGGAGATGTAGAGCGTGTAACCGTCGGCCTTGCCGATGGTAATACCGCCAATTCTGAGCGACATGTAGACGAGCAGAATCAGGCCGAAGAGCACGAAAAGACCGACTTTCGCCTCAGGGGTAAATTTAAAAACCGTTGTCTGCTTCTTTATCATTAAACCTCGACCCGACTCTTCTCTTTTCAGGAAACCTCTGCGTAAGTCGTCCCTGAATTATTAGGGGACGAAAAAGAGAAGGCGCGATTTTTCTTTCTCTTACACTTTTAATCAGTTACGGATATTGAAAATAAAGACAGTTCCGTATGTAGCACGAAGGTATAAGTAAAGCTGACCTTCTGTAGTTAATAGACCTTTATCGGCCCGTGCGCGCTGCCTTCTAAAAACTGGCGGACAACGGGGTTGGTGCTGCTCTTCATTTCATCGACCGAGCCAGAGGCGATAATCTTGCCCTCGTGCAGCATAGCTATCTTGTCGGCTATCTTGTATGTAAAAGGGATGTCATGGGTAATAAGAATGTATGTGGTATTGAGCGCTTTTTGGGTGTCGAGCACGAGGTCTGCGATAGAGTCGCTCATAATGGGGTCGAGCCCTGTGGTCGGTTCGTCGAACAGGACTATTTCAGGGTCCATTACAATCGCTCTGGCAAGCCCGACGCGTTTTTTCATACCACCGCTCAATTCGTCCGGCGCCATCCATTCAACCCCTTTTAGCCCTACACGGGTAAGTTTTTCCTGAACGACCGTTGCGATCTCTTCGTCGTGAAGCCCCGTGTGCTCTTTTAAGGGAAAACCGACATTGTCTCCAACGTTCATAGAGTCGAAGAGCGCTCCGCTTTGAAAGAGCATGCCGAAGCGTTTTCTTACCTCGTTCAGCTCACGCTCTTTAAGAGATGTTATGTCGAGCCCGTCGAGTTCAATGGAGCCGGAGTCTGGTTTTAAAAGCCCGATTATATGTTTAATCAGTACGCTCTTGCCCTCTCCGCTCCGCCCGATTATAACGGTAATCTTCGACTTTTCAATGTCGAGATTGAGCCCGTCGAGCACGGTTTTTCCGTTGAAGGACCTCGTTAAGTTTTTAATTTTTATCATAATTAACGCTTTTTTTCAAGTCAGCCCAATATTGTAGAGAGCAGGTAATCGGAAATAAGTATCATTACCGAGGCCGTAACCACGGAGGTTGTCGCCGCGCGCCCTACGCCCTCTGCGCCCCCTGTAGTGTAGAAGCCGTTATAGCAGGCCACAAGCGTCATGATGAGGCCGAAAAAGACCGATTTGTATAATCCGGTGGCAACGTCGTCTATGGTTACAAAGTCTAC
>JAJRYL010000156.1 GCA_024275855.1 Deltaproteobacteria bacterium | reverse complement strand
GGCGGCGGCGTTTACGCCGGTGCCTGTTTCAGAAGCCCCAAAATTAAAATCCATATAAGCGAACCCAAGCTCAATAGATACCCCGCGCCGCTTCTCTTCGGCGAGCCTGTCGGTCTCTATACCGGTAAGGGCCTTTACAAGTGTGCTCTTTCCGTGGTCTACGTGACCCGCGGTACCTATAATGGAAAAGATATTTTTCACAAAAGAGCTCAAGAATTAAAGTCCTGACCAGCCATAAAAAGAGCAGTTGAGATTATCTCTGTTTTCATCAAATACAAAAAAGAACCCTACTTTTTCAGCAGAAGTTTTTTGTAACTTAACAGAACGGTAACGGTTTCACCCCCCTTCACACTACTACATATTCGAGGTGGATTTACAGCAAAAGAGTTCTGTGATACTCTTTTTACAAGGCAGAGCAGGTATGGACACATCAGTAATAGCGGGGTCTACATGCCGTACAGAAAAAGATATAGGGCGGCCTTCTTCTCAATGACAAGTTGCGAGGGATGTCAGCTTGTGGTTCTCAGTTGCGAAACAGAACTGCCGGACATACTCTCTAATATCAATATCGTCTACTTCAGAGAGGCTATGTCGGAAAAATCGTCAGACTACGATATAGCCTTTATAGAAGGTTCCGTCACTACCGATAAAGAGGCGCGCAAGCTCCGTAAAATCCGCAAAACAGCCGGAATAGTTGTAACGCTTGGCGCTTGCTCGTCAACCGGCGGACTCAACAGGTTAAAGAACCGGTTCAAAATAGATGAACTTAAAGAGGGGGTATACGGTAAAGAGGCCGTAACTTCGCGCACCTTCGACACCAGGCGGGTACGCGCGGTAGACAAGGTAATAGATGTCGATTTTCATCTTCACGGCTGCCCAATTTCAAAGGACGAATTTCTAAAAGCCTTCAATAGCCTGCTGCTCGGCCTGACTCCTGCGGCGCCGAACTACCCTGTCTGCACGGACTGCAAAAGAGCTGGCAACGCATGCGTCTTTAAAAAAGGCGGTGCGTGCCTCGGCCCCGTTACACGAGCCGGATGCGACGCTATATGCGTAACCTACGGCTCTATCTGCTGGGGCTGCAGGGGTTTTGTAAACACGCCCAACATTACCGCCCATATAGAAACCTTAAAGAGACACGGCAAGAGCGAACAGGAGGCCGTGGATATGCTGAACCTCTACTCGACCGGACTTACCGGGCGCGGAAAATTGCGAAAAGGTACGAGTTGAAAAAAGAGCTTAACATAAAAGTAAAAGAACTGACCCGCGTAGAGGGACACGGTAATATTGTAGTTGACCTTAAAAACGGCAAAGTAAAAGAGGTTAAGCTTGAGATTATCGAGTCTCCCCGTTTTTTCGAGATGATGCTTCGCGGCCGCCATTACACAGAAGCGCAGCATATAATGGCCCGCATCTGCGGTATCTGCGCCACGTCCCACAGCTCGGCCTCGTTAAAGGCTATAGAGTCGGCTATGGGCATTACCGTTACCCCCCAGACTAAACTGCTCCGGCGGCTCGCCTTTTGCGGCGAAAACATCCAGAGCCACTTACTGCACCTCTTCTTTCTCGTCCTGCCCGACCTCTTCGGTGTAGACTCCGTGGTACCGCTTATGGAGACCCACCCGGATATAATCAAAAAGGCGCTCGAACTGAAACGGGTCTCAACTAAAATCTGCACAGTAACCGGCGGGCGGCCCATACACCCAATCTCCCTCGCTCCGGGCGGCATGCTGCACCTGCCTTCCGTAGAGGAACTTAAGGGACTGAAAAAAGAGATAAAACCGACTTTTCAGCTTCTTCACGAGATGCTCGATTTTTTCAAAAAAATCCCCGTACCTGATTTTAAAAGACCGAGAGAGCTGATAGCGCTTAAAAAAAGGGGGGAGTACGCTATTTACGACGGTATAGCGACATCGAACAAAAGATACAAGATCAAAACAGAAGAGTATTCGCAGAAGATAAAAGAGTACATTGTGCCGCACTCGACGGCAAAGCAGGCCAGAAGCCCGGAGGGTACCTTTATGGTAGGCGCAATGGCGCGGGTGAACAACAACTTCAACGCCCTTTTGCCGCAGGCGAAAAAGGCGGCGAAAGAAGCGGAAATACAACCGCCGCTGACAAACCCGTTTCTTAATAACATTGCCCAGCTGATAGAGACAATTCATTTAAGCGAGCAGGCAATAGGAATAATAGATACTTTAATCTCAAAGGGGCTTAAAAAAGAGCCTGTGAAAAAACCAACTAAATTTGGACGTGGCGCCGGAATCGTAGAGGCGCCGCGCGGTACCCTTTTCCACGACTATACAATAGACGAAAAAGGCATGATAACGGAGGCCAACTGCCTTATTCCCACCGCTACAAATCTGCGCTCCATTGAAGAGGACATGAGGTACTTTGTTCCGACGATGCTTGAGAGGCCGAAAGAAGAGATACAGAACGCGGTAGAGAGGCTCGTTCGAGCATACGACCCGTGTATCTCATGCTCAACGCATATAATGGACATAAGTTACATATAAAGAAGTACCGGACGTAAAAAAAATCTTTCCTTTATCCGTCATTTATCCGATAAGAAGTATATAAAACCTGTACTTCAATGCCGGCCAACCGTTCAACAGAACCTATGGAGCACTGTTATAGTTAACGTTAGAATAAATATAGCGAACAAGTCGGTTATCGAGACTATACTTGAGCGTAAAAAGCGAGAGTATCTGCGCGTGCAACATATAGATACAATGGGAATGTTGAAAAATATTCTCTCCTGGGCCAACCAGTTTGTTCCGTCCGAATCCGGCTCCATACTCTTTGACGACCCTACGGAGAAACACGGCAATAAACGCTCTAATCTGCTTTACTTTGTGGCCTGCTTCGGCAAGGGCTCTTCCAAGCTTACAGGTACTGCTATTCCGGCGGAAACAGGCATTGTAGGCAAGGTATACGCCTCTGGAAGGCCGTATATAAGCAAGAAGGCAAGAGAAGATGTAAACTTCTACTCCGCGATAGATAAAAAGACACAGTTTAAGACCAAGAGCATCATCTGCGCGCCTATTAGAATAAATAAGGTTACGATAGGCGTATTAGAACTGATAAACAGGCTCGACCAAGGCGACTACAACAACGACGACCTCACTCTGCTAAAAATATTCGCGGAGCATACCTCTACCCTTTTGCAAAACTCGCTCGACGCTAAAAGATTTGCCGAACTCTCCATAAGAGACAACCTTACCGGGTTATATAACGACAGGTACTTCTACGACGCGATCACTCATGAAGTTACACGAGCGGTAAAAAAAGAGACGGAGCTTAGCCTGGTCTTTCTCGACCTCGACCATTTTAAAGACGTTAACGATACCTACGGGCACCTTGCCGGCAGCCGGGTACTCACTGAGATGGGTATGCTGCTCGGCAACGGCCTTAAGGGCTTTACCGTAATAGCCACACGCTACGGCGGAGACGAATTCGTCTGCATACTGCCCGGAGCCAACTCAAGCGCGGCAAAAAGGTATTCAGAACACCTGCGCAAAACAGTAGAAGAGTTCGTATTTCTTAAACGCAAATTCAGGGGACAAAAGAGTGCTATAAAGCTTGCCGGCAAGATAACCGTCAGTATCGGTATAGCGTCGCTAAAGACCGGCAAAAAGAAGGTGACCGCTCATGATATGAGGGACTCGCTTATAAGAGCAGCGGACGCGGCAATGTACGGCTCTAAAAACAACGGTAGAAACAAGGTTACCGTCGCAGGGTAAAACCTGCCGGACAGGCTACGGTTACCGCTCTTTCCCCATAAGCTCTTTTAACAGCTCACGGTGGCAGTGCCTCTGCCCCTCTTTGCAGGTACAGAGCAGTGTAACTGTGCTGTTCCCGGCCTTCTCTATAACAGAGC
>JAJRYL010000155.1 GCA_024275855.1 Deltaproteobacteria bacterium | reverse complement strand
TCCTTTGCGATTTCACGCTCAGCAGACGCCTCTGCCAGCGCAATCTTGCTCTCGCGAAGCATCTTGTTCAGGTTCCGGTTCTGCTCCTCAAGCTCCAGCGTTCTCGCTCTCAAGCGAACCGTCTCTGCGCCTACCATCTGGCCGGCCTCTACCGTAGCTATTCCGGCATCAGCGAACCTGCTCTCTAACTTCACAAGCTTCGCGTCGTAAATCTTCTTTAATGAGAGCTTCTGCTCGCCAAGGGCGGTTGCAAGCTCGGCCGCGAATTTTTCCTTCTGCTCTTTGAGGGTATCGCGAAGATCGCTCTCTTTAAGCTTAACCATCTCAAGCTGCTGCTTCAAGGCGATCAGCCTGTTCGAGTTACCGAGCGCCTCGTTAGAGATAATCTCCTTCTCGGACTCAATCTCTTTAATTCGGGATTTTAAGAATGATATCTCTTGCGACTTAACGTTCAGACCCTTTTGCACCTCGACACGTACGGTATCGAGCCTTGAAATTGCTTTGGCACTGCTCATCACCTCTTCCGGTATACGAGCTATACTGACAGCCTTTTCAGCCGCTTTTAATGCTGTTGACGCTTCTTCTATAGCCCCTATGCCTTCGGCCTTAGATGTATCAAGCGCGTTATTGGCGTTGTTAAGCTTTTCCTCAAGCTTCTCCCGCTCCATTCTTTCTTTAGCCAGTCTCTCTTCGGCACGGATAAGCGCATCTTCCTGTTCGCTTAACGCGAGGTCTACGGCCTCCTTCGCCTTTTAACCTTATTGAGACGGCTCTTTAACTGTAACGACTCTGCCGCTGCCTGCTCGGCTTTTACCTTTGCAAGCTTGGCCTGATCCCAGGCCGCTTCAGACCTTTTTTTCGTCTCTTCTTCAACCCTGACCTGCATCTCGGCCTCAAGCCTCTTGCTGTGCTCTTCAACCGCCCTCAGTTTTTTCTCAAGTTCCGCGATCTCAAGCTTGACCCGGCTCTCTTTTCCGGCGCTAACCTTCTCTACGGTATTACGCTCAGCGATACTTTGAGCCAGCCGCTTATCCGCCTCGTTTAAAGAGACAGGCGAAGAGGCTGGCCTTGAAGTAGACTTTTCGGTCTTTTTACTGCCGCCCGCCTTCTGCCAGCGCTCGTCGGCCAACCTTCTTTGCCGTTTTTCGTAAGCGAGCTTTCTCTCAATCTTCTTCTTGGCCCGTAGCTCCACTCTGAGCTTCGATTTTATCTGCTGAAGCTCTTTGGTCTGCCTCTCAAACTGTCTGTTTTTGTCGCCAAGCTCTCTTTCGGCATCCTGAGTCTCAACGCCCCGTTTAGCAACCCTGTCATACAGACGCTCCTGTTCCTTATCCCCTGAAATCCAGGAAAGGCCCATCGAAGCGGCAATAAAAACAATTATGACTAAACTTGAAACACCCATGCAGAACCCTCTTTAAAATCTCAAGACCTTAATGAAGTAAAATAACAGGCGGATAAAAGATCCACCTGTTACATTAGTTATATTATAGCACATATCGGCAAAATAGAGAAGCTCTATCCACACCATATATAACGGCTTTTTAAGGGCACAACTTTAGACTTCTCCTAAACGGCCCCTTCCAACAAAAATTATCACAAAAAAAAATTAAAAAATAAGCAAAGCTTCTATTAAATATTTATTAAGTCCGAATTCGACCACCCTTTATCGCTCGACAGACACGAAAACAGACCGGCGGCGCATCGGTTTTCTAACAGTCGGTAGCCGTAACAGCCGCCCGCAAGCGGATACTGCCGCATGACCGGCTCCGGCGTAAAAAGAGGTTTTCTGCTTGACTTTTTACAATGAATTGAGTATTCATTAATTACAATAATAATATAAATTGCATACTTGAATCCACCGCCTACTATAAAGTCCGGCACCGCTTGCGTAAAACAGTCTCAAACCCGAGGCAAGTACTTGAAACTATGAAGAGACCTTGCCTGAAAGCCGGCCACGCACCCAATATTACGGCTGTTATTACGGGTTCCGTAGACGGCAAGGCGATACGAAACGCGGTAACGGCTGGAGCAACAGGCTTCGAGTTGCGCGTTGATACGCTCTTAAAGCTTGATAAAGCGGATATAGCGAAGGCGGCAAAAAGACTTAGAACCTATAAAGCCTTAAAAGATCGACCGCTTATTCTTACTATAAGAAGCCGGAAAGAGGGCGGAGAGTTCGGCTTTTCCGATACAGAACGCGCGGAACTCTTCAGTTTACTTACTCCATATACAGATATTGTCGATATTGAGCTTAGTTCGCGAGCTATACTCGCTCCTGTGGTGAAAACAGCTAAAACTTCCGGCTCTCAGGTCATTATCTCTTACCATAACTTCAAATCAACACCAACAGAAGCACGACTGAACAGTATAATAACAGAGGCCCGTGCCAACGGCGCGGATATAGTTAAGATAGCGGCCAAGGCAAAAAAGCCCAAAGACCTTAAGGTACTATCGAAACTGCTTATTGAGAACAAAGACCTTATTGTGATAGCAATGGGCCGCTACGGTGCCGGGTCAAGGGTCTTCTTCCCTATGCTCGGCTCTTTAACCACCTACGGCTCTATTACAAAGAGTAGCGCTCCGGGGCAGATGCCGGTAGCCCTGTTAAAAGAGCAGTTAAGATTATACGGGCTTTAGTCCGCCAGGCATAATGCGATATAAGAGTGACCGCAACGGCGTTAAACAGACCGGGCAGAAGACCGGCAGCGCCAATAAAAAGCGGCCGCATACGGATAAAAGCGCTACCGTCAGACACTCCAGCGGGTCAGGCTCAAATGCATACGGATACTTTAAAAACAGCAGTAGATAGAGACAGGGGATACTCCCCGGTAAAAACAGTTCAGTCACAAGGTCATACAAATACTTTACGGTAACAGTACAAAAGAGCGGGAACGTTACTAATTAAACACTCTTTAAACTCCAATAACTGATAAAGACAGGAGGAAGAAGCATGACGGTAAGGGTTGCAATTAACGGCTTTGGCAGTATAGGAAGAAATATTTTAAGGGCCTCGCTAAAAGAGACGGAGATTGAAATCGTAGCTATAAACGATATCACCGACACGCATACCCTTGCCCACCTCCTGAAATACGACTCGGTACTCGGCAGAATCGACGCAGAGGTCTCTTCAACAGAGCACGGCATTGTGGTCAATGGCCGTGAGATAAAGATTACCGCGGAAAGAGACCCGTCTAAATTACCGTGGAAAGAGCTTGGTATCGATATCGCGCTCGAATGTACGGGCCTGTTTACCAACAGGGATAAGGCCGCCGGACACTTAAGCGCTGGAGCGAAGAAGGTAATTATATCGGCTCCCGCCAAAAACGAAGACATAACCCTGTGCATGGGCGTTAATCAGGAGAAGTACGACCCTGCGGCTCATAACATAATATCCAACGCCTCCTGCACCACAAACTGCCTTGCTCCGGTCGCCAAGGTACTGCACAACAACTTCGGCATTATCAAGGGCCTCATGACCACGGTTCACGCCTATACCAACGACCAGAAGATACTCGATTTGCCGCATAAAGACCTGCGCAGGGCGCGCGCGGCAGCCGTTTCCATGATACCGACAACAACAGGGGCGGCAAAGGCGGTAGCCCTTGTGCTGCCCGCCATGAAAGGACGGCTCGACGGGCTCGCCGTACGGGTGCCCGTACCGACCGGATCATTAATCGACCTTGTTGTCGAGACCGAAAAAGAGACAACAGCCGAAGAGGTCAACGCGGCGCTAAAGAGCGCGTCTGAAGGAGAGCTTGCCGGGGTGCTCGGTTACTGCGACGAACCCCTCGTTTCAATTGACTTTAAAGGAGACTCGCACTCTTCAATCGTAGACTCTTTATCGACAAAGGTAATCGGCGGACGCATGGTAAAGGTTCTGTCGTGGTACGATAACGAATGGGGCTTTTCATGCAGAATGAGAGACCTTGTTCTTTTTGTCGCCTCAAAGGGGCTGTAGATTTTACCTTGCCGCGTGGCGGAATTTTATAACTTACGTCTATCGCGTCTTTAAAAAAATGTTCTAAGTTCTACACGTTATCAGGGATGGCAAGTCGCAAAACTCTCCGTAGAAGAACGAGGTGTTAAGAGTGCAAGGCATAAAGTATATCGACGAGATCGATATCAGCAACAAGCGGGTGCTTATCCGGGTGGATTTCAACGTACCTCTTGACGAGGGCAACCAGATAACGGACGATACCCGCATAAGGAGCGTGCTGCCTACGATAAATTACGCCCTTGATGAAAACGCCAGGGTTATTCTAATCTCTCACCTTGGGCGGCCAAAAGGCATACCCGTTGACTCAATGAGCCTTGCGCCCGTTGCCAAGCGGCTCGGCAGGCTTCTTGAAAAAGAGGTGCGGCTTGCCCCTGACTGTATCGGAGCCGAGACCAAAACCATTGTTGAGAATATGAAACCCGGCACGGTAGTGTTGCTTGAAAACCTGCGCTTTCACCCGGAAGAGACAAAAAACGAGGCCGGGTTCGGCAAGCAGCTCGCCGCGTTGGCCGATGTATACATAAACGACGCCTTTGCTACCGCCCACAGGGCGCATGCGTCAAACGTTGCGGTAACCGACTACATAAACAACGTTGCGGCGGGGTTGCTTATGAAAAAAGAGCTCGCCTACTTTACTATGGCTATGGAGAAACCCGTGCGGCCTTTTGTAGCGATCATCGGCGGCAAAAAAGTATCGGACAAGGTCGGGGTGCTCTCAAGCCTCTGCAACAGGGTAGATAAGCTCATTATCGGCGGCGGCATGGCAATGACCTTCTTTAAGGCTATGGGCGAAGAAATCGGCAAGTCTTTTGCCGAAGACAGCGCCCTTGAGGCGGCGCGCGAAGTTATACGGATTGCGAAAGAGAAAAATATTAAACTCTACATGCCGGTAGACTTTGTTGTGGCCGACAAGTTCAGCGCGGAGGCGGAGACCAAGGTCGTTACCTCGCAGGAAATACCGAAAGACTGGATGGCGCTCGACATAGGCCCCGCCACTGTCACGCTCTTTACAGAGGCGTTAGCTAACGCCAAGACGATAATATGGAACGGCCCGATGGGGGTCTTTGAAATAGACGCCTTCAGCCGCGGAACCTTTGCCCTCGTATCAAGCGTGGCGAACTCTTACGCGCTTACCATAATCGGCGGAGGCGATACCGATGTCGCCGTACACCGCGCGAGCGAATTCGCCAAGATGAGCTACATATCTACCGGAGGAGGGGCCTTTCTTGAAATCTTAGAAAATAACGACCTTCCCGGCATTGCCGCCATCAGGCATAACCAACAGAGGCAATCCGCCGTATAGGCAAGCGCTATTTGCCGCCGTTGGCTCCAATCAGTCGAAAATATAGCTTATGGCTCTTAATTAAGCTATTGGTAAAGAAAAGATAAATCACGTTAAGCAACATTTAAACACGAATATTTAAAGTCGTTCCGGGCAGTCTTTACCCCCGTACACTTTCGACCCACACCGGGCAACCCGTATACGCGAACATTTTAAATCACCTTGGGTCCCCGTTACACGCGAACATTTTAAATCACCTTGGGTCCCCGTTACACGCGAACATTTTAAATCACCTTGGGTCCCCGTCACACGCGAACATTTTAAATCACCTTGGGTCCCCGTTACACGCGAACATTTTAAATCACCTTGGGACCCCGTCACACGCGAACATTTTAAATCACCTTGGGTCCCCGTTACACGCAGGCATTTTAAATCCACAAATAGACAGTTCGTTTATTCAACCTTACACAAGCG
>JAJRYL010000154.1 GCA_024275855.1 Deltaproteobacteria bacterium | reverse complement strand
GTATTACGTCCGCTCCTGTCATAAAAGGACGCTCTTTTTATTTGCCTGCCGGGAGAACCGTTATTATCTCTATGGTATCCGGCGGGTTCCGTTATTTTCGACTCGCCGGGAAATACAGGGCGGGGTTAGAGCAGGGTAATAGATGTTAGAGCCTGAGATAAAAGTATGGATAGACGCCGATGCCTGTCCGCGAGCCGTTAAAGAGATAATCTTCAGGGTCTCCGACAGGTTGAGGCTTAGTGTCTTGTTAGTGGCTAACTCTTACATGGCGGTGCCTTCCGGGCCTTTAATCTCTTTTGTCAGGGTCGGGGCCGGAGCCGATGTGGCCGACGCTTATATAGTAGACAACATCTCTGAAAACGATATTGTAATTACCGCCGATATTCCCCTTGCCGCCCTGGTTGTAGAGAAAAACGTTATCGCCATAAACCCCAGAGGCGAGCTCTACTCTGAAGAGAATATACGGGAGCGGCTCTCGGTAAGGGACTTTATGGCAGGGCTCAGGGACTCAGGGGTCGATACCGGCGGCCCCGCGCCCTTTGGCCCCAAGGACAAAGAGCGTTTCGCCAACTCTATAAACCGCCTGCTTACCGGCATGATGAAGTAACGGGGTGCGTTGCTTCATCATGCGCCGCCTGCCGCTGTTGTACTCCTTGCCTCGATACTGTATTATATATATGTAGCAACAGGCCAATTACCATTTCCCGTTCCCTTGTATCCGCTATCTATTTTACAGGCCGGAAGCTACTCTATACTTAAGAGGAAGTATGGTTGAAGAGAGAGAAGATAGTACTCCGGTTCAAAAAGAGCCGATGCGTACGAAGGCCGGGCTCGCCGATAGCGATGCCGGCTACCGCATGCTTATAGAGCACTTTCCCGATAATATCGTTATACACGACCTTGCCGGAAAGATACTCTTTACCAACGAGTCGAGGGTAGGTGTGCTTGGCGCTCTCTCTTCAAGTGAGGTTATAGGCAGAAACGTCATGGAGTTTGTTCATCCTGACGACCGGAAGACGATTCTGTCCGTTATCGCGGACGCGGTTGAAAGTTACAAAAAAGGAGGCGATAGCAGGCGGGTTACAGAGCATAGAATGTTACGCCTCGACGGTACCGGTTTTTACTGCGAGACTGCGGGAATCGTCTTTATGTATAACGGCGAGCTTGCAGTACAGTCGGTAGTAAGGGACGTAACAGCGCGCATGCGAACGGAGGCTGATTTTAAAAAGAGCCTCCAAAGGCATCAGGCCCTCTTCGATAATATGCTCAGCGGAGCCGCGTACCACAAGGTTATATTTGACTCGGCGGGTACCCCGGTCGATTATATATTTCTTGAGATCAACGACGCGTTCGAAATGAATACCGGCCTTAAGAGAGAGAACGTAGTAGGCAGGCTCGCCACCGAGGTAATACCCGGCATAAAGGACGTAAAGCCCGACCTTATAGAACTTTACGGCACGGTCGCCTCAACCGGCAAAGGGCGCACCTTCGACCTTTTTCTGCCTCCTTTAAACAAGTGGTTCACCGTATCGGCCTACTGTCCTGAGAAAGGCTTTTTTGTCGCTACTTTTTTTGATGTTACTGAGCGTAAGGTGTGCGAGATAGGTTTGCAGCAGGCGAACGTCGATCTTGAAAAGACGGTCGAGGCTCGTACCGAGAGGCTCTCGGAGGCCAATCTGCAGCTCGGGCGCGAGGTTGTAGAGCGCAAGAAGGCGGGAGAGAAACTTAAAGAGGCCGACGACCGGTTCCGCACTATCTTCGAGTCGTCCAACGACGCTACGCTGCTGCTTGGCGCCGACGGTTTTATCGACATCAACAAGGCCGCGCTCTCGGTATTCGGCTGTACCGAAAGGGATGAGCTTTTAGGGAGCAGGCCGACAGACTGGTCTCCGGCCATACAACCCGACGGAAGGGACTCTATAGAGGCCGCAAAGTGCGAGGCCGCAAAGGCCCTTGCCAACGGGCATAACTTTTTCGAGTGGACTTTCGAGCGCGCCGATGGAGAGCTATTCCCGGCCGAGGTGCTCTTTACATCTATGTCTATTGAGGGGCGCGACGTTGTTCACTCTACCATTCGCGATATTACGGTACGCAGAAACCTTGAGAACGAAACAACCGCGCTGCACTCGCAACTGCTTCAGGCCCAGAAGATGGAGGCCATAGGAACCCTTGCGGGCGGCATAGCGCATGACTTCAATAATATTCTGACGGTCGTAAAAAGCCTTGGTACTTTAGTCTTAACGAAGATAGAGTCCGGCGGCAGGGTGCGGGAGTATATAGAGACGCTGCTTCTCGCGTCCGAGCGGGGTACGGGCCTTGTTCAACAACTGCTTATCTTCTCGCAGTCCAAACCCTGCGAGGTCGTAACGCTCGACCTTAACGACTCTATAACCGATCTGCTTGTTATGCTGCGCAGCCTTATAGATGAGGACATAAATATAGAAGACAGGCTTGGCGCCGGGGTGTGCGAGATT
>JAJRYL010000153.1 GCA_024275855.1 Deltaproteobacteria bacterium | reverse complement strand
GTGTTGAGGTTGAAGAGCAGCTTTTCAAGGCTCGGGTCGATGTCGGGCATAGGTACTCTCTCTTCGTTTAACTCAATCTGATTTCAAAATGTAGCAGCGGTTTCTGCGCGAATATCCGATAACCCCGAAAGGTTCGCTGAGGCATAAAAGTTTGCAATCAATATCTCTCAGCGAAGCTGCTGCTACTGCGTAGGGCAATATCTGCACTTACTCAATAACCCCGAAAGGGTTTTCGAGGCATAAAAGTTTGCAATTAATATCTCTCAGCGAAGCTGCTGCTACTGCGTAGGGCAATATCCGCACTTACTCAATAACCCCGAAAGGGTTGTTGGGGCACTAAAGTTTGCAATTAATTTATCTCAGCGAAGCTGTGTTAAGTGCCTAACTGTGTGCCGGACGCTCCCATCTCTTCAAGCGCGTCCGCGTCCGTGGTAAAAGCGGGTATAAGTTTAGTAAGCCCGACTATTCTAAAGACCTCTACGTTCACCTTGCTGAGACCGGAAAAGAGCACAACCCCGTTCGATGCTTTTATCTTCTCGATAATTCCTATTAAGATAGAGACACCGATAGAGTTAATTATGTCTGTCTTGCTGAAGTCTATTACGACTTTTTTTATGCCCCGAGCCAGAAATGTATCGCAGACCTCTTCGAGCTTCTCGCCCTCTATACCGTTGATATAGTTCAACGGGTAGAGCACGACAGAGTCGCCAACCTCGCGGCACCCGTTCAGTATCTCTTCCATTCCACCTTCCATCACAGCGTTCGCTGTTATATATTGATTGCAAACTTTAACGCCTCGAAAACTCTTTCGGGGTTATTGGATATTCACGCAGATATCGCACTGCGCAGCAGCAGCGTTCGCTGTTATAATTAATTACAAACCTTAACGCCCCAATAACTCTTTCGGGGTTATTGGATATTCGCAAATACCGCCCAACCGCAACATCAGCGTTCGCTGTTATAATTAATTACAGACTTTAACGCCCCGAAAACCCTTTCGGGGTTATTGGATATTCGCAAATACCGCCCAACCGCAGTAACAGCGTTCGCTGTTATAATTAATTGCAAACTTCAACGCCTCGAAAACCCTTTCGGGGTTATTGGATATTCACGCAGATATCGCACTGCGCAGCAGCAGCTTCGCTGTTATAATTAAATGTAACCCCTTGTGCCGTAACACCACTAAGGGTTATCGGGTAAGCTACCTGCTTACGGTCAAGACAATAACCGGCGCCCGGCTACTCTTCAACTTTTGTCGGCAGGTACTTTACAAGTACTATCTTTGTACCGTCATGGAGCCGCTCAAAACGAACCTCGTCCATAAGTCCCTTCATCAGCTCTATACCCCAGCCCCTTTTACGAGGCATGCCGTCTGAGTGCATTGCCGGAGGCCGTTGTTCCACCTTGCCGTCGAAACCGACCCCCGAATTCTGAATATATATTATCAACCGGTCGGCGCGAGCTACAAAACGCATAAAGACACGGCCCGAACGGCTTTTGGAATGCTCAAAAGCGTTTATGCAGCCCTCTACCAGCGCCGCCTTTATCTGCCCTATCGAGTCGAGATCGAACCCCATCTCCGCGCCGATCTCTTCAACGGCCTTTACAGCCACCATTTCCGCCTTGCTTGATCTTGGCAGCACCACCTCAAACTCTTTTATCGCACCCGGCTCACCGGCCTCGGGACGCGGCCTCTTAACACCGCCCGCCGCCGCAACCTCTCGTTGCGCTGCCACGGCGCCATCTTCCTCCACGGCCTTAGAGGCGCTCTGCTCCATAGCCTCTTTTAAGATACCCAACTGCATGGCATCCGAGGAATAGACACCTTCGGCGTCGAGCCGCTCGCCGGCCTCCGGCGTAAAATCGTTACAGCCTACTACCCAGCGCAGTATCCTCACACCTTTAAAACGGTGCCTGAGAATCGCGGCGCGCCTTAAAAAATTATCGACATCACCCTGGTTGACCGGCGTACCGCCCTCTTTAACAAAGACGAGCCAGACTACCTCGTTACCGGCGTCGTACCGGTTAAGCTGAAAACCGCGCGCCACTATTATCGGCGGCCCGGCCTCCTTGCTCTCCCAGCCGGAGGTATCGAAAACACCGATTATCTCTGGAATTATAACCCGCAGTTCCTCTTCATTACCAGATATATCGGCGGACTCTACATTGTACCTCTTCACAAAGGTGCTATTGTCAAAGAGCACGGCAGGCGCGTCGCCTTCAGTAAAAGAGTTAAGTAAAACCTTAACGTCTTCGACGCCGGCCTTGGCGCGCCCGCTGCCAAGCTCTACGTAACCGCCGCGAAGGGCCTCTGAGATGAAAGACGCCTTTACCTCTTCCGCCGTTCTCGAACCGATTGCCACGGTATAGCTGTGGCGAATAAAGTCAGCCATTACCGCGTCCCCCGCCCAGCTGTAAGTACCGAGCGTTATGTCGAGCAGCCCGGCGTTACCGAGGCGCGTTACGCTCTTCACTACCTCGTCTTTAGAAACGGATAACTCCCGCGCGACCTCTTCTATTCCGAAAGCCGTTCTGTTGACGATAGAGCGGTAGAGCAGCCTTAGCGCGGTTTTATCGTCAAGCGCAAGCGCGCCTTTTAAAAGCGCGCCTATCGAACCGTCTATAACCGTACCGGCATAAAGGGCGGCGTAATTTTTAAGCGTAGTAAGGGGTAACCCGCGCCTCGAAGCCGCCCAGACGATACAGCGCAGGTAAAGCGGGTTTCCCTCTACCTTTCGCGCCACCTGCTGCAACACGTCGGTATCGTACTCTATATTATGGCGCACGCAGAGGTTGGCGAGCATATCGACGGCATCCTCTTCGCCGAGTCCGGCAAGCACCATACTCTCAACAGGCGCACCGCCCCAGACCGGGTTCGCAAACGCGCCGCGCCCGCTTGTCGCCATTACCGGAGTATAGAACTCCGAAACCGCCTCTTTCAACTCAGACTTAAAAGAGGTAAAGGCGCCGGGCATAGAGTCGGCACAGTTATCGAACAGAGTATCTACGTCGTCGAAAAGAAAAAAGAGCGGCAGCAACCCTCCGCCCGATACCTCGGCACCGACCCTGAAGGCGTTTCTTACCATCTCGCGTCCGTCTCCCGTGCCGACAAGTTCGTCGTGACGGAGAAGAAGCCCGGCTGCGCCGGCAAGCGCTGTATCGTCAGCGAGCATGGCCTTGAGCTTATAGGCCGGCAGGCCGGTACGCACAAGGGCGCTGTCGCGCCTGTTGAAGGCGACCACCTGAGTGAGCACCTCTTTTAAAAAGGTTGCCGCGAAGTCGGTTGCGCTCAACCCCGCCCTGAACTTGTAGTACACGGGCACTACGGCGGCAGAGTCGAAAAAGAGCCTGCGGTGTACACGGCGCAGAACCTCGGTCTTTCCGACCCACCTGCCGCCTTTTAAAAGCAGAGAAGGAGCGCCTGCGCCGGAGTCTACGGCCCTTGAAACGAGGCTGTCGATCTGAGAACCGCGGTCGAAAAAGTCGGCCTCGGCGCACGTTACGAATAACGACCTATCTTTCATAAAAGACCACCCTGTTCTTGCCCATCTTCTTGGCGGTATACATGGCGCGGTCGGCGTTGTTTATAAGCTCGTCTATGCTCTTGGCGTCTAACGGAAACTCGGCAATGCCGACGCTGATGGTAGGAAGCTCGTTTATTGCGGATGAGGCAGGGTGCAGGGCCTCAACGCCTGCCCTTATCCTCTCGGCGATAACATAAGACTCGCCTTTGCTCGTATGCGGCAAAAGCACGTTGAACTCCTCGCCGCCGTAACGCGCGACTATATCCATGCCCCTTACCGCTGAGCGGATCGCGTGCGAAACGCTCTTTAGCATTTCGTCTCCCGCTAAATGGCCGTAGGTATCGTTAAATGCCTTGAAGTTGTCTATGTCGATTACAAAGGTCGTAAAGCAGCCGCTGTGCCGCTTTACACGCTCCACCTCCTCAAAGAGCCTTTCGCGAAAGTACCGCCTGTTGAAGAGGCCGGTCAGGGGGTCTGTCATCGAAATGAGCCTGAACTCCTCGCTCATAGAGTAGTAGGTGCCGCGCTCAAGGGCTATAGTGGCGTAGTTGGCTAAAGAGAGCATGAGGCTGAGGTCGTTTTGGGAAAAGGCCTTGCCGCTGCATTTGTCGGAAATATTTAAAACGCCTATTACCACCTCGTTGAGCTTTAGGGGTATGGAGAGGAAGGAGCCTGTTTTGTAGATAGATATACGACGGTGCCGGGGAATTTCCGAGTCTATATCGGAGACGATAACAGGCAGGCCCTTTGCGGCGATAGAGCCAGATATTCCGATACCGACCTTTATCTTCACCTCTTTGCTGACATCGGAGTCTATTCCCTTGGCGGCCTTTATAGAGAGGAACTGCTTCTTCTTGTCGAGCATCATCAGCGACCCGCGCTCTGCTCCCATAAGCTCCGTACTCTTCTCAAGTATCGTCTTGTAGAGCTTATCGTGGTCGAATATGTTCGCTATCGACTTATAAAGCTCCTCAAGGGCCTGAAAACCGGTTGTGCCGGCAAACTCGATACCCCCTTCCGGCACGACGGCGGCGGTGCCGGTTACCTCTACGGCAGCCGCCTCTTTGGGCTTGCAGAGCCCCTTTAAAAAGGGCACGGCCATATTCTCTACAATGCCCGGCAGATTAAAGATGGAATTCTTCGGTATGGATCTTAGCCCCTTCTTCATTCTCTCAACCGTATCGCCCTCGAACCCGAAGGCCGAAATGGCCTCGAAAAACTCTCTGTTGACGGAGCGCTTTTCTGCATTGCCGTCGAAACCTTCAAGGTATACGCGCCCGCCTACAACCACAACTACAGAGCCGTCCGGCAGGGGTACGGGCACGGTAAAGACG
>JAJRYL010000152.1 GCA_024275855.1 Deltaproteobacteria bacterium | reverse complement strand
CTCTTACGCACTCCATAGCTTCGGATCTGTCCGTTATGGATATAGATTCCAACGGTTACGCGGACAGGGTATATGTCGGAGATACAGGGGGCAATATGTGGCGCTTCGACGTATCGAGCCCTTATACCGCCTCCTGGGGATTAAGGCACCTCTTTGCCTCCAACCCCGGAGCGGATCTGAGCACGGGCAGGAAGATCTTCTTCCGTCCGGCCGTAACGCTTGAGATAGGTTACGAGATGCTCTTTTTCGGTACGGGAGACAGGGCGCATCCGACGGCAATGAGCGTGGTGGATAGAATATACGCCGTTAAAGATACCGGACAGAGCGTTGCCAAGGCTGAGGGCGACCTCTCGTCGGCAACAAGCGTTAACTCGGTAAACGTAGCCACTACCGACGGATGGTACGTAAAACTTTCCACCAATCAGGGAGAGAAGGTCTTGGCGCAGTCGGCTGTTATTAACAAGGTAGCCTACTACACTACATACGAGCCGGACGCTACAGTATCGGCAAATGTCTGCGATACGGCAACGCGCGGAACGTCGCGTCTGTACTCGCTCGGATACCTTGACGCCGCCGCCGTCTATAACTACGACTCGACAAACGATACGGTTTCCGGCGGGGTAACTACTCCGGTAATCGCCGCATCGGACCGCTCTACTATACTCGGCACCGGCATACCGTCTGGAATAGTCATGGTTATAAATCCGTCCGGTATCTCGGCGCTTATAGGTGTCGGAGGCGCTATGGTAACACCAACGGTAAGCGATGTAGGCGGAAGCATACCAACATATTGGAGAGAGGTGCGCTAATGAGGTATATGAGATATTTAAGAGGTAAGATAGGTGTAATAGCTCTGTCAGTACTATTGCCGCTCTCGGTTGCGTCTTTTGCCGGTGCGGACTCGGATTCCTATAAGTTTATTCTCGGTTATGTCGGTATCGATAACGGAAGCACTCTTGTAGTTAACGAAGAGATAAGCGTGAAGATTACCGACGAGACAAAGTTCTATAACGACAAGGGCAAAGAGATCAGCGCCCACTCGCTAAAAGGCCATAAGTGGATATATGCCGAAGGCACCATCAATGATGATTCGAGTGTGGATGCCGAGGTTATCTATCTGCTGCCCGGTTTTATTGCTGAGAAGGATATGGGGAAGTATCCGTTTATTCAAACCTTCTGATATGATACGGGGTGTTAAAAATAGTGAAGAGTAATCCGTACATCAGGTTATACCTGCCTCTGCTCTCTCTTTTTCTGCTGCTTACGCTGGTATCGTGCGCGGATAAAGAGGATGAATTGCCCTCCGGCGCCGTTTCGAAAACATCGGCAACATTGCCGGCTGAAACCGGGGGCTCGGTTTCGCTGACTCTTGTGCCGGACGAGCCAACGGTGCAGCATGATATAAAGGCCGTTGTCTCTGGTTCGGTCGGGTCCGATGAGTTGAACTATTCGTGGCGGGTAGACGGTTCGTCCGTTGACGGGGTCGGTACGGAGAGCCTTGCAAGCGCTTACTTTAAAAAAGGGCAGCAGGTATCGGTAACGGTTATTGTCGGCACCGAAGTGCTTTCCGCGAGTACCGAGGTGAATAACTCGGTACCTGAGATACGCAGAGTAAGCCTCGCTCCGGTCGATATCTACGCCGGTGTTAACGTCTCCGTACAGGTAGAGGCAAGGGACGCGGACGGCGACAGCATCGGTTACAACTCAAGTTGGTTTGTAAACGGGGCAGAGGTTGTAACGGTGCATAGCAACTGGCTTGAGGGGCATCAGTTTCAAAGGGGAGACGAAATATCGGTTGAGGTGGTTCCGTATGATGAAGAGGGAGAGGGTGTCGTATATGCCCCGTTGCCGGTAACCGTACCTAACGGCCCGCCAAGATTTACCTCGCTGCCCTCTTTATCGTTTAAGGCGAAGCTGTACCGGTATCAGGCGCAAGCGGTGGACCCGGACGGGGACGAGTTGACCTACCGTCTGGAAACCGGCCCCGACGGTATGACGGTGTCGGAAGACGGGCTTGTTTTATGGACGATAGGAATAATGGGCGTTGGAACGCATGAAATCGAGTTGGTTGCAACAGACCCCGAAGGGGCGGAGGCATATCAGAAGTATGAGCTTACTATCGACATACGCTAAGCACAGGGTTACCACCGGAGACGGCTCTATCGGCACAAAGGGGTTTTCCCTTATAGAGCTGCTTGTCGTTATGGGTATTATAGCTACTGTGTCGGCTATCGCCCTGCCTTCGTACCTCACCTGGTCGGCAAACCTCAAGTATAGGGATACGGCAATAGGTCTGTCGAGCAAACTTAAGCTCGCCCGCGCAACGGCGGTTACAAAGAACCTTGAGACGCGCCTGGAGCTTGATGTTGTTAATAAACAGTTCAGGATAGCGGAGGGCAACAGTTCGAGCGGTTCTACCGTCTGGACAGGTACCTCACCCTGGGTTCCTCTGTACGCGGAGGTAGAGTGGCATACCGGCACAACCTGCAACGGCACCGCCAACCTCAATATAAGGTTTAACCCAAACGGCTCTTCGGATGGCGGTACGGTCTGCATTGAAGACACTGCGCTCGTAGAGAAGTACAAGATAGTTGTTACCGCGGCAAGCGGCAGGGTAAGGATCGATTAAACCGGTTTGAAGTAAAAAGGCCGCGCTCCGAAGGAGCGCGGCCTTTTTACTTTTTGTCCGTTCATCGGGTAGGTTCCGCGAACCCTTTTTACGTTTTATCCGTTCATCGGGTATGTTCCGCGAACCCTTTTGGATTTTGTCAGGTAGAGGTACCAGATAACAACATAGATGACCGAGCGGAATGAGGCAATCGCCATAATGTTCTGCATCTCCGTACTCATCTCTTCGGGCAGCCCGGCCATTGTAGGTAAAAAGTATAAGATTACAGAGTAGCCAAGCACGGCGTAAAGGTACTTCTTCGCTCTATCTACCGCTCCCGCCATACGTGTCCACAGAGAAAAACCTGCCCAGAGGCTGAAGAGCCCGAGCCCGACGCTTAGAATCGAGTACGCGCTGTACAGGGTTCTTAACCCCGGTGTGGCGTCAAAAAGCTCTTGAACCTCGGAGTAACCCGTGGTGAGGTTGTAAAGTGTTGCGAGCGGGCCGAGTATAGTAAGCGAAACGCAGAGCAGAAGCAGCCAGCCCCCGACACGGTCGTAGCGCGGCACGGATTCGTCAAAGCGCGGGACAGGTCTTCTGTTCGTATCAATCGCTTTAGTTGCGTCAGGGTAGTTCTCCGTTCCGGTGCCGCTACCGCCGGTCTCTGCGGCCTCTGTTTCATCTGCGTCACGGTTTGCGTCTTCAACTTCTTCGTCGGGCTCCGTCTGTTGCCCGTTTATAGAGTCGTTCTGTCCGGTTTTTTCGGCTTCCGAACTCTCTCCGGTCTCGCTTGTATTTTCATCTGCCACTCGAACCCCGCTCTCTTTATCGGGTTGCTGCTTTTCGGGTACAGCGCCGCGGTCGATAAACTCGTAACCGCAGAAGCAGGAGATGGCGTTCTTGGCGGCACGGATTCCGCATTTAGGACATTTCAATTATTCGCTCCATTTTCGTAGATATGCTTTACAGGTCAACTCAACCGGTATCAGGTAAAACAGATACTATACCGGGGACAGTTTTTATACAAAGAGGCGGATCAAACATGTAACAACCTCTTTTGCTTCGGCACTGAGGTGACTTTCGATGCCGGTTGGTTACTGTATGGTAACAGATACAAAAGCCGGTTATCAAGCCTGAATAATTTTTATACAGCTTCTCTTTTTATCTGATTAAGCAATAATCAGATAATCTGATATTGTATGTCCTAAGTACCTGTGTTTTATCTCTTTTTGATTAGGGCATAAAAATTGCATTTTCTATTGGCATCGCTGCCTGTAAAGACGTGCCGTCTTCGAGCGGTTTGAGGCAGAGAGGGTAAAAAGTACCTTGACTCGGCATAAGCCTCTGAGCCATAATACGTAGGTTGTAAATTGGAAAGATTCTGTCCTCAGTCAACGAGTACTTCGGGCCGCGGTACCCTGAGTACTTAAGAGGCCCATTGGCAGCCAAGTGTTTTTAAACCCGCTTATGCCGGTTGCCGGTATGCCGCGGGGTATATCTGTTTTTTCTCCGGAGGAAGTGATGAAGAAAATAGAGGCCATAATTAAGCCTTTTAAACTTGATGAAGTTAAAGAGGCTCTTAACGAGATAGGCATAAAAGGGATTACCGTCTCCGAGGTAAAGGGTTTTGGCCGTCAGAAGGGGCACACGGAGCTGTATCGCGGCACAGAGTACGTGGTTGACTTTCTTCCAAAGATAAAGCTTGAAATCGTTATAAAAGATGAACTTGTAGCCAAGGTTGTCGAGACGATAGTAGAGACGGCTAAGACCGGACGCATAGGCGACGGTAAGGTATTTGTGCTCTCTGTAGACGAGGTAGTAAGGATTAGAACAGGCGAGCGTGGAGACGACGCTATTTAGTTTTTTTTGAAAGCTAAGGGTCGATTACTGGCTTCTTCACAAACCTGAAAAGAGACATGCTTACCGGGTTGTTCCTGGTTTTTTTTACAGTAGTATGATTCTACGAGGCTGTTCGGGGTTTAAAAGTAGCGTTGGGGCCGTCGGTTGTTAGCGCTTTTAAAAAAAACAGGGCGACCGGGCAGTATCGGGTACGGTGGTCGGGTTACGCAACAAAAGGTCTGCGGTCTGTTGAGAAAACGGCAACCGCGTGGACGATTGTCATAAGAATTTAAAATGAGTAAGGAGGATTAGATGACACCGAAGGAAGTATTAGCATTTGCGAAAGAGAATAACGCCAGGATGGTTGACCTTAAGTTTGTCGATTTTTTTGGAATATGGCAGCACTTTGCCGTTCCGGTAAGTGAGCTTGAAGAGGATCTTTTCGAGGCGGGCCTCGGTTTCGACGGTTCGAGCATAAGGGGGTGGAAGCCTATTCACGCAAGCGACATGCTTGTTATTCCCGACCCGTCTACCGCATTGATGGATCCGTTTCCGGCTGTACCGACCCTTAGCCTTATCTGTGACGTTGTAGACCCGATTACACGCGAGTCGTACGAAAGGGACCCGAGAGCGATAGCTAAGAAGGCCGAGGCTTATCTCAAGAGTACCGGTATCGGCGACGAGGCGTTTTTCGGCCCGGAGCCTGAGTTCTTTATATTCGACGATGTCCGCTTTTCAGAGGGCGCCGATCACAGCTACTATTCGGTAAACTCCGAAGAGGGTGTCTGGAATTCCGGCGCCGACGAGGGGCCGAACTTAGGCCACAAACCGAAGCACAAGGGCGGGTACTTTCCCGTTGCGCCGGTAGACTCTCAGGACGATCTCAGAACCGAGATGAGCCTGGTAATGGAGCAGGTAGGCATACATGTAGAGTGCCAGCATCACGAGGTAGCCACCGCCGGTCAGGCCGAGATAGACATGAAGTTCGACACGCTGCTCAAGATGACTGATAAGCTTATGTGGTTTAAGTACATAATAAAGAACGTTGCGCGCAGAAACGGCAAAACGGCAACCTTTATGCCCAAACCCGTATTCGGCGATAACGGTACAGGCATGCATACGCATCAGTCTATCTGGAAAGACGGTAAACCGCTCTTTGCCGGAGACGGTTACGGCGGCATGAGCGAGATGGCAATGCATTACATTGGCGGTATACTAAAGCACGCCCGCGCGCTTAACGCCTTTACAAATCCGTCCACCAATTCGTACAAGAGGCTCGTGCCGGGTTTCGAGGCGCCTATAAACCTCGCCTACTCTTCGAGAAACCGCTCTGCCTCTATAAGAATTCCCATGTACTCCTCCTCTCCGAAGGCCAAGAGGATAGAGGTTCGCTTTCCTGACCCTTCCTGTAACGGGTATCTCGCTTTCGCAGCTATGTTAATGGCCGGGCTCGACGGTATTCAAAATAAGATCGATCCGGGCGAGCCGCTCGACAAGGACATCTACGGGCTTACACCCGAAGAGCTTAAAGACGTTCCGGCTGCCGCGGGTTCGCTTACCGAGGCCCTCGACGCGCTTGAGGCCGACCACGATTTCCTGCTCGGCGGAGATGTCTTTACCAAAGAGGTTATAGAGACATGGATAGCGTACAAGAGAGAGAATGAGGTAGCGGCGGTGGCTCTAAGACCGCACCCGCACGAGTTCCACCTCTACTACGACTGCTAAGATAAAGACGCGGTACATATTTTATAAAAAAATAAAAAAACCCCGGTCATCAAAAGTACTGATGACCGGGGTTTTTTTGCTGCAAAGAGGTTCAGCTCTAAACAAATATAACGAACGACACGAACATAGCAACGGTTGCCGTAAAGCAGAAGGTGATTATGGCGTTGTCGAAGATAGCCTCTTTAGTCGTTAACTTCATTATCTTATCCTCCGTAGGAAGGTTAGTTTTCTTTTTATGTAGCCCTTACTATGGTTTCAGTATACATGGGCCATTATTAACGGAAGATTAGAAAAAGAAAGTTACATGCAGCCTGTTTTTCCTGCCGGGTTATCGGTTCGTTTAAATCGTTTATTTAACGTCAACTTTTGAGCGCTCTAATCTTTTTTATTATATTTGTGGTCGATCTTCCCTTTACAAGCTGAACCCTTCTTACACGTCCGCCATTTTTTTTCACTATCTCCGCTCCGGCTATCTCGTCAACCTTCCAGTCGGCACCTTTAACAAGTACGTCCGGCAGTATGGTCTCAATAAGTTTAACCGGGGTCGGTTCGTCGAAGAGCACAACGTAGTCTACGGCGCCAAGCCCTAAAAGCACCTCTGCTCTTTCGGCTTCAGGCACAATCGGGCGGGTTCGTCCTTTTATCTTTTTAACGGATTTATCAGAGTTCAACCCTACTATAAGAACCGTGCCGAGCGTGCGGGCCTTGTTAAGGTACCGCACGTGCCCGGCGTGCAGTATATCGAAGCATCCGTTTGTAAAGACTGTTGTGCCCCCGTTATCCTTTAAAACCGCAAGCTCTTTTTTCAAGGTTCTTATCGATACCGGCTTCTCTCTTTTTTTCATCCACGACTCCTTAATCTTTTTGTGCGGGTACGGCTCTTTAGAGAAAACTAAAACCTGGCGGCGCGCGCAAGAGTAATAACGGAGATTGAGGCGCCGGAGTTTTTTAAGACCGTAGCGCACTCCCGCGCGGTAGCTCCCGTTGTGTAAACGTCGTCAATAAGAAGCACGGTTTTACCGTCATACTCTTTTGGCCGCACTGTCTTGAACGCGCCTTTAATGTTCTCTGCTCTCCCGGTTCTGCCGAGTCCTACCTGCGCTCCGGTATCCCGGACCCTTTTAAGCCCTCTGTAGTCGAGCGGTATACGCAGGGCTTTTGCCGCCTCTTTCGCTATTAAGAGCGACTGGTTGAATCCGCGTTCTTTTAACCGCTTTATGTGAAGAGGTACCGGTATTATAATGTCGGGCCGCAGCCCTCTCTTTGCGAGACCTTTTCGTATAATTTTTCCAAGAGGCCCTGCCATGCTTATATCTCCCCGGTATTTTAATCCGTGCAGCGCGTTAAGTACGGCCCCGCTGTAGTAGTAAAGGCTTATCGCCTCAATAAACGGAGGCGGAGATTTTAAACAGACCACGCAGGTATGGTCTACAGCCTCTTGCGACATAAACGGTTCTGAGCAGATAGGGCAGCGCGCCCCGGTAAGACGCTCAGTCTCAAAGTCAACGGAACATTTTGCACAGAAGACCTCTTCAACCTCTTTTTCGTTACATAACGCGCAGAGGCTGGGCAGAAAAAGATCTAACAAAGCACCGGTAACGGAGTGCTCTTTAACCGCGGTCTTTTCCGTGGGCCGCCATGACAAATTTCTCTTTAGCGTTTTATTCATCGGCTCTTTTTATAGGAGTTTTTTGACTAAACCGGTTTATAGCGGAACCCGGATTTCGTAAAAGTTTAACACTCTTATCCCTGTAATGGCAATCTACTTTGGAGTGCGTATAGTGTGGCGCCTGTACTTATTGAGTGATAAGTGGCGTTTGTGAAGCGAAAAAAGAGGAAAAGTACGGCTGTTTGTGCTAAAAGTATTTATCGTAAAATTTATTATTTATACCGGTAGTAATACAACTCTTTTTTTTACCCGGCATTACTTTATAAACAATCAGGAATTAAGGAAGCGGTTATGGTTTTTGGCAGGATGAAAGCGGGCATAGCCGGACTCAGGGCAAAGCTGACAAGAACCAACAGCGCTATTACCGAGTGCGTTGAGGGCGCCGGGAAGGCGATAAGTAAAGAGGAGTTTTTAGAGAACCTTGAAGAGACTCTTATAACCGCCGATATCGGGGTCAGCACCTCGCTGGAGATTGTAGAAAAACTGCGTCGTACCTACAACGGGCGCGATGTAGAGAAGCTAAAGAGCACCCTCAGGGACTCTATCTTCGACATACTCGTTACTGTTGAAAAACCGCTTAAGATTTACCGCAGCCCTTTTGTAATCATGGTACTTGGGGTTAACGGCGTCGGTAAGACCACGACCATAGGCAAGCTCGCTTCGTTTTATAAGGCGCAGAGCAAAAATGTTCTTCTGGCCGCCGGAGACACTTTTAGAGCAGCCGCGGTTGAGCAGCTTGAACTCTGGGGTAAACGGACCGGTTGTGCCGTTATACGGCAGGCGCAGGGCGGAGACCCCGGAGCCGTAGCCTTCGACGCTATGCGAGCCGCTATCGGCAGGTATGCCAATATCGTTCTTTTAGATACCGCGGGCAGGTTGCATACCAAGAGCAACCTTATGGAAGAATTAAAGAAAGTCAAGCGTGTTGCCTCACGCGAAATCCCCGACGCTCCGCATGAAAACCTGTTGGTGCTCGATGCATCTACAGGCCAGAACGCGCTTAATCAGGCACGTATCTTTAACGAAGCCGTTGGTGTTACCGGTATTGTCTTAACAAAACTCGACGGTACCGCCAAGGGTGGAATTATAGTTTCTATTGCGAAAGAGCTAAAAATTCCTATCCGTTTTATCGGGGTGGGCGAGGGGGTTGAAGACCTTAAGCCTTTTGACGCAAGAGAGTTTGCGGACGCCTTTATATAGATACACATTACG
>JAJRYL010000151.1 GCA_024275855.1 Deltaproteobacteria bacterium | reverse complement strand
TGAAAGCTCATAGACCAGCATCTTCGGCAAGTCCTTTATAACGGCAAAACCTCCCGCCATGTCGCCGTACAGCGTAGCGTACCCGACGCTCATCTCGCTCTTATTTCCGGTGGTCAGCACCAACGAGTTGAACTTGTTGCTCATCGCCATAATAATATTTCCGCGTATGCGGGCCTGAAGGTTCTCCTCCGTAACGTCGGCCTTGGCGCCCTTAAACATCGGTCGGAGCAGTTCGAGGTAGTCGGAAAAGGTCTTCTCAATTGAGGTCTCGATAAACTCGACTCCGAGATTGACGGCCAGTTTCTTAGCGTCCGTAAAACTCTCTTTGGCCGTATACCTGCTTGGCATAAAGATCACCGTAACATTCTTAGCGCCAAGCGCTTCGGTAGCTATCACGGCCACAAGAGCGGAGTCTATGCCTCCGCTAAGCCCTATCACCACATGCTTAAAGCCGTTTTTACGCACATAGTCGCGCGTACCTGATACAAGCGCTCCGTAAACCTCTTCGTTAAGAGTAAGGCGCGCGGGCGGCTTCGGGCGCGCCCTCTTCTTTCCGCCAGCCGCTTCTACACCCCTTCGCCCTTTTATCTTTACCTCGCGGACTCGGCACCTCTGCCCATCCGGCTTCTCTTGCTCTGCGTCAATCGGGTCTGTTTTTCGCGCTCCCGATAAAGGGTCAGAGTTACCGTTTTTAGCGGTTTCGGGTTTAAATGAAAACTCCTCTACTATCAGTTCCTCTTCAAAGGCCGCCCCCCGCCTTAGCATCGTGCCGACGGAATCGAATATAAGGCTTCTGCCGTCAAAGACCAGTTCGTCCTGTCCGCCGACCATATTGACATACGCGATAGCCACTCCGTTTCCGGTAGCGCGGGTAAAGAGTATCTCTTCACGCAAGGCCTCTTTACCCGTATGGTACGGCGAGGCGTTAAGGTTTACTATTACGTCGGCTCCGGCCCCGGCCTGTGCGCGGAGCGGGCCTTCCGGGGCCCAGATATCTTCGCAGATACTGATGCCAACAATAACGCCGCCAATAGAGATATTCAACGCCCCGGTACCGGGAGTAAAGTACCTCTGCTCGTCGAAGACACCGTAATTGGGCAGACACATTTTATGGTATACATCCACTACCCGCCCGCCGCTTATAACCGCAGCGCCATTGTAGATAGCTCCTTTGGTCTCGCCCTTATTGTCTACAAAACCGACTACCGCCGTAATGCCCCGTACCTTTGCGGCAAGCCCCTCAAGCACCTCTATATTCTTGTCTATAAACCCTGAGTTCAAAAGCAGGTCTTCGGGCGGATAACCGGCAAGCATCAGCTCCGGCAGCACGACCAAATCGGCGCCAGCGGACTTAGCCTCTTTAACTGCGCCAAGTATCTTGCGCGCGTTACCGGTTATATCCCCGACAACAGGGTTCAACTGAGCGAGGGCTATCTTTATTTTTCTCATTGGATGAATTTAACAGATAGGGCGGGTAAGTGTAAAGGCGTTACTTGCTCCTGTTACCTGCTCCGATGACATTAACGGCAACCGCCGGATACTATATCAGTAAACCTCCCACGGCAGACGCCGGGACTCTCTTTCGGTTACAAACATTTCGCTTCAGGTATACAGACAGCCTGTTTTACCACTGACACAACTCCGGCATTACCGGCTTGAATAAAGAGGTCTGTTT
>JAJRYL010000150.1 GCA_024275855.1 Deltaproteobacteria bacterium | reverse complement strand
GGTATAGAGATAATAAAAAATCAGCGGGGTAGAGTGTAACGTGAGTGAAAAAGTCGTTGGAGTTATAGGGGGCAGCGGCCTCTACGAGATAGAAGGGTTGACCGATGTTAAAAACATTACGGTAGAGACGCCTTTTGGAGCGCCTTCCGACGACTATATAACGGGTACGCTTGGCGGTGTAAGCATGGCCTTTCTGCCGCGTCACGGACGCGGGCATAAGCTGCTTCCTTCCGAGATAAATTACCGGGCTAACATCTACGGAATGAAGAAACTTGGAGTAGACTCCATTATCTCCATCTCTGCCGTAGGCAGTATGAAAGAAGCGATTGAACCGGGCCATATCGTAATAGTGGATCAGTTTTTCGACCGTACCAAGTCGCGTGTCTCGACCTTTTTCGGAGACGGAATAGTCGGCCATGTCGAGTTTGCCGACCCTGTCTGTCCGGCTCTTTCAGACGTAATGTACGAGGCGGCTATAAAGGCCGGAGCAACGGTGCACAAGGGCGGTACGTATGTCTGCATTGAAGGCCCGCAGTTTTCGACCCGCGCCGAGAGCAATATATACAGGTCGTGGGGTGTTGACGTTATCGGCATGACAAACATACCGGAGGCAAAGCTCGCTCGCGAGGCCGAGATCTGTTACTCGACCGTAGCGCTTAGCACGGACTACGACTGTTGGCACACGGAAGAAGAGGACGTAACCGTTGAGAAGATTTTAGAGACCCTGCGCTCCAATGTCTCTATGGCGAAAGATATTATAAGAAACGCGGTTTCCGCCATAGCGGAAAAGAGAACGTGTAAATGTCCGGGGGCGATGCAGTACTCCACGCTTACGGATTCGAAGGCAATTCCAGATAGCGCGCGTGAAAACCTGTCTATCATAATAGGTAAATACCTGTAAGCGAGAGGGGAAAGATATAGATGAGTATTCTGGTTGTAGGTTCGGTAGCGTTCGATTCGGTTAAAACCCCGTTTGGCGAGGTAAACGAAGTGCTTGGAGGGTCGGGTACGTACTTCTCCACCTCTGCCAGTTATTTCGCGGGCATTAAGCTTGTAGCCGTTGTGGGAACGGACTTTCCTGATGAGCATATAGAGAAGCTTGAGTCTCACAATATCGATCTCGAAGGGCTTACCAAGGTTGAAGGCAAGACCTTCAGGTGGAAGGGCAGGTACGACTTCGACCTGAATCAGGCCCATACGCTCGATACCCAGTTAAACGTCTTTAGCGACTTCGACCCCGTTATACCGGAGGAGTATAGAAAGAGCCCGTTTGTCTTTCTCGCCAATATAGACCCGGAGCTTCAGCACAAGGTGCTCGACCAGGTAGAAGCGCCGAAACTTGTGGCGTGCGATACGATGAACTTCTGGATAGAGGGCAAGCCGGACGCACTGAGGGCTCTTTTAAAACGGGTCGATATCTGTGTTATTAACGAAGGCGAGGCGCGTGAGTTCGCCGGAGAGGCGAGCCTTGTTAAGGCCGCCAACAAGATACTTGCCGAAGGGCCGCGCTGCCTTATAGTTAAAAGGGGCGAGTACGGGGCGCTTATGTTCAACGGAGACTCTATCTTTTCGGCTCCCGCTTATCCGCTCGAAGATATCTTCGACCCGACGGGGGCCGGAGACTCTTTTGCCGGCGGACTTATGGGTTATCTTGCCAATACCGACGACGTGAGCGACGCCAATATACGAAAGGCCATAATCTTCGGTACTGTTATGGCCTCATTCAACGTAGAGGCCTTTAGCCTCGACAGGCTCGGCAGCCTGACCCTTGAAGAGATTCGCGACCGTTATGCGGAGATAAAGCGTTTGACCCACTTTGAAGAGTTATAACTCTCTGTTCCGCTGCTTAGTGGCTTGTGTTGTAACGTGGCCGGTACACCGGCTGCGTACTTTTAAACGGCCCGGTATCAGACGGGGCGTGTGAGGCCGGTAATGTATAAAAAGAACTCTTTGGCAGGATACAGGGTAAAGACTCTTACGATGTGCGCTTTGCGGTGCAGGTAATGAATAAAAGAAACCCTTTGGCCGGCGGTTCCCGGTTTAAGATGTTTACGCGCTCGGCGGCCGGGCAAAAGATAGTAGCGGCGCTTTTGTTAACTCTCATGCTGGTAGCGGTTTCGGCCTGCGGGCCGGGGCTGAAAGAGCGCAAGACCGAGAGCGAGACGCACTATAAGCTTGGCGTGGTCTATCTTAACGACCGTAATTTTATTATGGCGCTCGAAGAGCTTACAGAGGCGTTGAGGATCTATCCCGATGAGCCTTCCTACTATAACGCCATAGGACTCGCTTACTTCGCGAAGGAGATGAACGCGGAGGCGAAACGCAATATGTTAAGGGCTGTGGAGCTTAAGCCCGACTTCTCCGAGGCATATGTCAACCTTGCGGCTGTTTATCTTGTCGAGAGAGACTGGGAGTCGTCGATAGAGGCGTCAAGGAACGCGCTTAAGAATATATTTTATAAAACGCCGGAACTCGCGCATTTCAATATAGCGCAGGCCAACTTTAATATGCATAAGTACCAGAGGGCCGTAGAGGGTTTCAGGACCGTTATGAAGTTAAATCCGAGGTACGTTCCGGCGCTGTACAACCTCGGGTTGACGTATGAAAAGCTCTCTGAGACCGCTAAGGCCATTTCCGCCTACGAGAGGGCTATCTCCATATCGCCCAACTACTCGATTGCGTACTTTAAGCTCGGTATGCTGCTGGCCAAGACAAAGCAGAAGGGGCGTGCTATAGAGGTCTTTAACCGCCTTATAAAGCTCACTCCGGGTAGCGCGGAAGCACGGTCGGCCGCCGAGTATATCGAACTGCTTAAGTAGCCGTATATTCACTTTTATCCGTATTGATGTTGTCTATTTTTCTTGTTGAGGTAGTTTTTTATGGAGAGCCCCGGAGAGTACCTGAAAAGAGAGCGTTTGCAGCGCGGGGTCGAGCTTGAGGTAATATTTGAAGTCACACGCGTACCGTTAGACCTGTTGATGGCGATAGAGGCCGACAACTTCTCGGCGGTTCATCCCGCGTTTATGAAGGGGTTTATCCGTTCGTACTGCAAGCATATAGGAATCGATGAAAACGACGCCGTTCTCCGGTACGAAATCTTTATAAAAGAGATGAACGTCAAAGAGGGGGGCGGGCTTGAAGTAACGGGCAGGGCAGACGCTGCGGAGTATGGCGCTTCCACGGTAAGGCCGGAGAAGAACGGCAGGCGTAACGTGGTTATATTGGCCCTGCTCGGTCTTGTGGCGATACTGCTCGTTTACGTGCTTTCGCCGATGCTCTCGGAGCGTAAAGAGGGTAGCGCAAACGTACCGGTTGCCGTCTTGGAACCGGCCCCGGACGTTGGCTCTAAACCCCCGGCAGTAACCGGACGCGACTCCGGTACTCCTTTAAACAAAGCCGCCGCCGGGGTTGATAACGGCGGTAAAGAGTCCGGTCTTTCGGACAAGGCTGAAGGGGCGGCCCCAACGGTCGAGAAGAAGGCGCAGGCGCTCTCTAAACATATATTAACTATCAAGGCGACCGAAGAGGTCTGGATAGAGACATGGGTAGATAAGGAAAAACCGGTTGATGTTATACTTAAACCGGGCGAGCGTTTAGTGCGGCACGCCGAGAACGGGGTTTATGTCGTAATAGGCAACGCCGGAGGTGTTGAAATCACCTTTGACGGAGAGTTGATAGAGCTGTTCGGGCACTCCGGCAAGGTGGTCAGGTTGAAGCTTCCTTCGGGGTACGCCTTTAAAGTGCCTGCTCCGGCGCTAAAACCTGCCAGGGCGCTAAAGCGCAAACAAACCTCGCCGCCTGTAAAAGAAGAAGCGGACGGGGGGCGTTAAAGGCCGGTTTAACTTACCGGTCTGTTGCGCCCGTTGAGCGGTCTGGCCGCGGAAGATAAAATTGTTTGGGCCCTTTCCGGTTTTTGTCTCTTAAGGCATCGCCGCGCAGGGCCGATGAGAATACTTTAGAACAGTAGCGTACGCGCCTCCGGTGCTATTTTCGTATTACAATTTTGGCCGGGAAGTACGCATACGGGGTTTTACGCGGCGTGTAAGCGTCGCAAAGGGGGAGTCTATGGAGTCGATCACAAGGTGCAGAAAGTGCGGTAAAAAGATGGTCAATCACAGGGTGGACGACCATAAGATAAAGATATCGTGCAGTTGCGGTTATATAGAGTATAAGGATGCGGCGGCGGCCTCCAAGTCTATCAACCCGCATTACTCGGTAGATAGCATGATGCCGCTTGTTCTCGATGATGATGGAAAGTTTTTCTTTCAGGCCGAGGCGCTCAACAGGGAAAGCAAGGAGATTATAACCCTTGAAGAGATCAGTATGCTTGCGAGTTCCGATTACGATCTTGAAGAGGTATTGAAGAAGGTGGCCGAGAAGACGGCACAAAGGCTCGGCGTTGACATCTGCTCCATCTATCTGTGGGACGGAAGCCACCTTGTGCTACGCGGTACGTACGGGCTCTCTCAGCAGGCGGTAGGGGTTGCCGCGCTCGAACCGGGCGAAGGCGTAACCGGCACCGCTCTTAAGGAGCGTAAACCTGTTTTGGTGCATGATGTTTCCGGCGACGAAAGGTACAAGTTCTTTCCTGAGACAAAAGAGGAGCAGTACAGGATAAAGACGATGTACTCGTACCCCTTCTTTTCAGGAGACGCGCCGTTCGGGGCGGTTAACGCCCAGACCGTCGTTACCAGGGATTTTACGGAAGATGAGCTTGGATTTGTGGCGGTTGTGGCAAATCTTATACTCGGAGCCGTTAAGATGAGAAAGACTTAATTAAAGCACATGACCGGTTTTAATCCGGACTTGATATGGATAAAGTTACAGTTCGGTCACCGATATGGGCGCTTCGACAATTTGCTTTATAATCGCCGGGGTGTATGCTATATTTTAAAATCTAATCAGAGCAGGAGGTATGGGGTAAATGATCTATATTAAAGACTTATTTTCAGGTAGCGGCAGGTTGGTACTGGTAGCCTCTTTTGCCATTCTTTTGTTGGTCGCAGGGTGCAGTTCCGGCAGCAAAGACGATTCCAAGGCGACCGGCGCGCCGACTGAGACGGCAACAACCAAGGCGGCGACAACCGAGGCGGCGACAGCCGAGCCCGCAGCCGATACAGGCGCGGCCAAAGAGAGTTTACCGACAAATCATCCCAAGATGCCCGAAGGCACCTCTATGGAAAAGATGGCGGCCTCTATTCAGAAGGCGTCTCACGCCAATATAAAGACGAGCAAAGAGGTTGTTCTTTCCGACGAGATGAAGGCTAAATGGAATGAAGTACAGATAGCCATTACCGATAATTCCACCCGCAGAACAGAGCGTGTTACAATACCGGTAGGGTCGAGAATAAAGCTTACCGAAGGCGGTTACTACTTGACGATAGACGCCTTCGTGCCTGATTACGCTATCTCCGAATCCAAGATAGTCTCAAGGTCGGATAACCCGAATAACCCGGCTATGCTGGTTTCGCTTTACGAAAAAGATAAAGAGATAACCAGGGGCTGGGTCTTTAAGGAATTCCCGGAGTTCAACTCTTATGCCAATTCAAGGTTTGTTCTCCAGCTCGCTGGCCCGGGAGTAAACCGTCCGGCAATACCTGCTGCGGCGGAGCCACAGAAGACTCATTAGGCCAGTAGCCCGTAACGTCGTCGGCCTTGCCACGGCGTAGATTGTTTTTTTATTGCGGCGGATGTGTCTGTGAAGCCTGCTGCAATAGAAGCTGCAACAGAGACCGCAGGTGTTTGTTGGCCGAAGCGTAGATTATCTGATATCAGTTGCGGCACACCTGCACCTGTTAAGCCTGTTGCAGTAGGTTGTCCGTAATAGTGGCTGTGATGCTTTTTTGTAACTGGAGAGATGCCCGAGAGGCTGAAGGGGGCTGATTCGAAATCAGTTGTACCGTTTTGCGGTACCGGGGGTTCGAATCCCTCTCTCTCCGCCATAAAGACAGGTAAAGGCTAAACCGCCTTTGGTGGGGTTCTTTTACATAAGAAAGTATTTTAAAAGAGAGAGCGCGTTTTTCGCTCTCTCTCTCTTTTTTTTGCGAAGACGGTACCGTTCGTAAAGAGGATAGACGGTTTTTCTGCCTGTTTGCTAACAGGGGCAGATGAATTATCATCCATGCCGCTGCAAGCAAAAGTTAATCACTTATACAAAAATTACTTTGTATATACAGCTACAGCGCGGTTCGCGGCTTATTCTTTCAGCTTTCGGCCCTGTATGCGGCCTGCGGACTCAGGCCGGTATTGCCGTACTTTTACGCCCTGTTTTATCAATCCGTTCTCTCAGGCTGTCGGCACCGCCGATGTATTCGCCGTTTATCCATATCTGCGGAACCGTAATGGGGCTCTTGCTGTTTATAAGCGGTTTTGCCCGTGCCATCATCTCGTAAAGCGCTCTCGGATTTTTTATTATGTCGTGGTACCGATGCTCTATTCCAGCCTCTTGAAACAACTCTTTCGCCCGTTTGCAGTGAGGGCAGCCCTCTTTGCCGAACAGGTGGGTTCCTGTTATGGCCGACTCTTTGCAGTGGCTCTTTATAACCGCCTCTGTGAACAGCCCGCGGTTGAGCGCTACTCCCTGCGAGACTACAGAGCCGTCAACCGTCACAATAGGGGCGTGCCAGCCGCCCTTCGCAAGCGGTACCCACCATACGCTCAGCCAGTCTTTAATCTCGAACGTTACCGGCACACCGGCAAGCTCACTCTTCAGGGTGTCTTTGATAACATCTTTGGTTATCGTACACTCTCCGCACGGAATTTTTATCTTAAACGGCCCCCACGAACCAGCCCATTTAAATAGCGTTATCTTTACCATCGGCTACACCTGTATCCGTTTAAGTCTTTGAGTCCGTACCGGAAGGGAGACCCGTTAAAGTAATACCGGGAGCGCCGCTGAAAGACACTCTGTATACAATAATTGTACTTCTATAATAGATAACCGTCAAGTGCGGCGCACCTGCCTTCTGTTTTCCATTGTAAGAGCCGCCGCCGTTCGTTGATATTTTTAAAAAAGTTGCTGGCAAAGATGGCCTTAATGGTGTAAGATTATCGTCTTATGCTATCCATTGC
>JAJRYL010000149.1 GCA_024275855.1 Deltaproteobacteria bacterium | reverse complement strand
TGGCACCTGTTTTATCCTCGTACGATGTTACATAACGCTCCAACAGGTAACTGAGCTTTACAGTCCTCATCCTCTGTAGACCGGAAACATTTATGTACTTTGATATCTTGGGGTCTTTGAGGGATACCTCGGCATCGATTATACTGTTAAGCTTGGCAACAAGCGGAAAGGTAGTCGCCTGCACTATTGCCCGGCTCTCGTTCATCGTCTCACCATTTTTCATATTCTCATCAAGCGCATTTTTCATCTCGCCCCAACGCTTTTCGACCAAATTGAGTTTTGCCAACAACTCCGGGTTGGTTATCGGCGGTATATCCTCGGAACCCACCCTTAACGTCTTGATAACACGATCATATTCGGCCTTCTTTGTCTTAAAAGCGGCCTTACGCGACTCATCTCCTGTCAGGATATGCCTATTCAATATCTCCGGCAACTCAACGGCACGCTTCCTTAACGAGCCGGCTATATCCTCCTGAACATACTTCTGGTTCATGCCGCCTACAATCACATAAATAATAGGGACTTGAATTATAAAAAGAATGACAAGAAAAGTGTAACTACCAATAAACCTTGTTTTAAGCGATTGTAAATTCATAGTTTAGCTCCTCTTCAAAGTCATAACAATACACATATTCAGTGATGTTTTACTGTTAATATGCCTGCATAGTTTCTAATTCATTTATCGGTTTTATTACAAGATACTTGAGAAATTAATAGACTAAAGGCCAAATTCAATCAATACAAAGGTCTATGCTCTTATCAACCATTGGTCTACCTTCAAGCAAACATGTCACCATGCTTTCAAGGTATCTCTATGGAGTTCGGCGAGTTGATCACAGTACGTAAACAGCTATATTCCTTACATATTACTATTGCCACGAATACATACAGGCCTTAGAAAGGTTTAAACGCAACTTACGATTTTTCTAAGACTACAGAACCTATAATCATGAACATTTCAATTGCCACAAGGACTTATGACATGATAATATTCGATTAGAGGTTAAAAACTTAATCTGTCTCGCTATAGGGGCTAACCCCACCCGACTGTGCTGGAAATTGTGCTGAAAAACAACCAAATTGGCATAAAATAACAGAAGGGACAGAAGCACTGTAGTGCTTCTGTCCCTCTTTTTTTCAAACTGAAACGGGGAAACCAGACCAATATCAAGGTGTTCTAATATTTCGTTTTACTAAATTTAAAATCACGTGAAAGCAATTCCGTGAGGGTTCGAGCCCCTTCTCCGGCACCACCGCTTTTCACACAACAGCGCACAGCCCCCTTACCTTTGAGACGGCAAGGTCGCCACTCCACCCTCCCCTACACCTTCACTTTTGCCGGCTCGCCTTCTAAAAAAGAGTATTCTTCTTTAATTCACACCCGTTTAACTGATATAATCAAGTATACGCCACCCCATGCTACCAGACAAAAGAGAGAAAGGAGAAAGTAAGCAACCGTGAAAAAAGACCCCGTATGCAATATGGAAGTAGACGAAGACGAAGCCGTTACACTGGAACTCGACGCAAAGACCTACTACTTCTGCTCGGAAGGATGCAGCGACATTTTTTTAAAAAAGAGCGCGCCAAAAGAGAGCCGGAACTCCTTTGACCTTATAATAATAGGTGGAGGCCCGGCCGGGCTTACCGCCGGCGTATACGCCGAAACATTAAAAATGAACGCCTTTCTCATATCTAAAGAGCTTGGCGGACAGGCCTTTGACAGTACAAAGATAAAGAATTACATGGGGTACGACTTTATAACCGGCCCTGAGCTTGTTAAGAAGTTCAAGGGCCAGCTTCTCCACTCGCACTACATGGACCACCTTATTGACGAGGTTGAACAGGTAGCGCAAACAGCCAATGGGTACGAGGTTGTAACGTCAAACCTTAAGCGATACCGGACAAAAACGGTTATATTCGCAATGGGAATGACCAGAAGAAAACTTAACGTGCCGGGTGAAGAGAATTTTCAGAGAAAAGGCATCTTTTACGGTCACATACAAGACAGTTCCTTTGTACACGGGCAGGATATAGCTATTATAGGAGGCGGAAACTCAGCGCTACAGATGGCCGACAACCTGAGGAGCGTTACTAACGAGATCCACCTGATTACGGACGGGCCGCTTACGGCCGATCCTACAGTAATAGATAAGATAAAAGGCAACAAACGCCTTAAAATATATGAAGGCTACAAGGTGCTTGAGTTTACGGGAACAGACGGGGTTGAGGGCGTAGCAATAAGAAAAAAGGCCGCGCGCGAAAGGCTTGACCTTGAGGTAACCGGCGTATTCATAGCCATCGGCCTCAAACCCTGCTCGGCACTTGCCGCAGGCATGGTAGGGCTCAACAGCAACAAAGAAATAATTATTAACGCCGACTGCTCTACCTCTTTACCCGGTGTATTTGCGGCCGGAGACGTTACCAACGCCTTTGGCAAAAGAATAATAATAGCCTCGGGAGAAGGGGCGAAGGCAGCGCTTGCGGCAAGGCAGTACATACTTAACCTTAGAAAAGGCAAAAGGGCCGAGGCGTAAAAACGCCTAACAGGCAGCACGCCTTTTACCGCACCGAGACAGCGCCGACAGGCGCACGGCTCTTATCTAAAAAAAAACGGCTTACCCTTTTTTGCTCGCGCACTCTATACAGGTTAGAACAGACGGGTTAAAGTTCAACCGCTTTGGCGCTATGGGTTCTTCGCAGTTCAGGCAGTAGCCGTACTCGCCCTTTTCGAGACGAATCAGCGCCGCGCCTATTCTACTTACCTCTTCAACTCTCCGGCGCTCAAGCGCCAACGCCATCTCCTGGGCCTGCATAGCGTCCATGCGCGAAAGCCTGCCTACACTCGACTGGTCAAGCTCTACCGGTTTAACCGTCTCTTTTGCCGTTTCGAGCATGGCAAGCAACTCTTCGCGCCTGCTCTTCAGTCTTTTTTTATAAAACGGTGTATCTATCTCCATTCCCTCACCTGCATATAAGCTCCTTTACCCCTGAAGTACTCCGGTCCGTATCGACGCAAGTTATCCGGCTTTCTTTTATTATAAAATCATTGTATAGTACTTAGCTTATGTAAGCCCGATATAAGTTTTATACTCATGCGGCAATAAGATGATATTAACCCTTTCTTCTATATAACGGAAACCGACTTGCGAGCGGCTTAACGGCTCTCTAATAAAAAAAGACGGATACTCTTTTGTTCTCTTTAAAACGGCTTAAAAACGAATGGTTCGGCAATACACGCAGCGACCTGCTTGCGGGCATGGTTGTGGCGCTTGCGCTGATTCCAGAGGCTATCGCCTTCTCGGCAATCGCTGGCGTAGACCCCAAGGTCGGCCTCTACGCCTCCTTCAGCATGGCAATGGTAATAGCTATAGTCGGCGAGCGGCCCGGCATGATATCGGCGGCCACCGGCGCTATGGCGCTGCTTATGATTACACTTGTAAAAAATTACGGCCTTGAGTACCTGCTCGCGGCTACCCTTTTAACGGGCTTCTTGCAGATTTTAGCGGGGCTTTTCAAACTCGGCGCACTGCTGCGTTTCGTCTCCCGCTCCGTAATGACCGGTTTTGTAAATGCCCTGGCCATCTTGATCTTCATGGCGCAACTACCCGAATTCGCAGGCACAGGGTGGCAGATGTACGCCATGGTAGCCTTCGGGCTCGGCATAATCTACCTCTTTCCGTACATTACAAAGGCCGTACCGTCCCCGCTGGTCTGCATTGTCGTGCTCTCCGTAATAAGCATCTTTATTGGGCTCGACCTCAGAACGGTCGGAGACATGGGAGATATCCCTACCTCGCTGCCGACCTTTCTGCTGCCCTCTATCCCGTTCTCCCTTGAGACCCTGAAAATAATACTGCCGTACTCGCTTACGCTTGCGGTGGTCGGACTGTTAGAGTCTTTGATGACGGCATCTATAATCGACGACCTTACGGATACCGGAAGCGACAAGAACAGAGAGTGCGTCGGCCAGGGCGTGGCAAATATAGTAACCGGCCTTTTCGGAGGCATGGCAGGCTGCGCCATGATCGGGCAGTCCGTTATAAATATCAAGTCCGGCGGAAGGGGCAGGCTCTCTACCTTCTTCGCGGGCGCTTTTCTTCTCTTTCTTATAATTGTTCTCGGTACGTGGGTCAAGCAGATCCCGATGGCCGCGCTCGTCGCGGTAATGATAATGGTCTCTATAGGAACCTTCAGCTGGTCCTCTCTTGTCAGCCTGCGGAGTCACCCGAAAAGTTCGAGCCTTGTGATGTTCTCAACCGTCATGGTCGTTGTCTTTACTCACGACCTTGCCAGAGGTGTCTTCCCAGGCGTGCTTATGAGCGCCCTCTCCTTTGCAAGAATAATATCGCGCCTTATGTCCGTTAAGTCAAAGCTCGCCGATGACGGTACCGAGCGCACCTACCGTGTTTACGGACAGGTCTTTTTCGCTTCGGCAGATTCGTTTATCTCGTCCTTCGATTTCAAGGAGGCCATAGAGCGGATACGGATAGACCTTAGCGCTGCGCACTTCTGGGATATTTCAGCGGTATCGGTTCTCGACAAGGTTGTCTTGAAATTCAGAAGGGAAGGCGCTACTGTAGAACTGGTAGGCTTGAACAGAGCGAGCGCTACAATAATTGACAAGTACGGCATACACGACAAAACCGACGTTATAGAGGAAGTGACAGAGCACTAAGGAGGGTTTTATGAAAAGCGTTCTTGCCTGTATAGACGGCTCTATCTACTCTAAGAGCGTCTGCGCCCATGCCGCGTGGGTTAGCTTAAGGATCGGCTCCCCGGTTGAACTTCTGCATGTACTGCCCGAAGCCCCCGATGTAGACCCGTCTGCGGACTTGAGCGGAACGATAGGGCTTGACGCAAACAGCGAACTGCTCGGTACCCTTGCGGGGCTTGATATGGTTCGAGGCCAAAAAGAGCTTAAGGAGGGCCGTGAGAAGTTGAAGCTCTCCGAAGAGCAACTACGCAAGGCCGGAGTAAAAGAGATAACCGTATTAAAGAGACGTGGCGAACTTGTTGAGACCATCTGCGAGTTCGAGACCGGTAAAGAGATAATCGTAATTGGTAAACGGGGGGCGCTTGCCGACGAGTACGCCGGGCATATAAGCCCTAACCTTGAGCGTATTGCCCGCGCGGTTCAAAAACCGCTGCTCGTAGCGCCAAATGAATTTCGCAGTATAAAAAAGTTTTTAATCGCCTTTGACGGCGGGGCAAGCTCGACAAAAGCGCTTGAGTATATTGTACGCACCCCGCTTCTTAAAGGGGTAGAGTGCCATGTCGTGGCCGTTGGAAAAGAGAGCGACACTGTGCGCATGTCGCTCGACAGGGCGGTTGCGGAGCTGACAGAGGCCGGTTACAGTGTTCATTCCGGCATAAAGGACGGCTCCCCCGGCGACGCTATAAAGGCCTATGTAGAGGCAAACGGGATAGACCTGCTCGTAATCGGCGCGTACGGCCACTCCCGCCTAAGGAGCCTTATACTCGGCAGCACGACAACCACCGTTTTAATGGCCTGCCGCATACCTCTTCTGCTCTGCCGGTAACCGACCCCCCGAAGCTTACTATCTACCCGCAAGCACGCCTCGCCCGACCGGAGCAACATATAAAAAAGCCCCTCCGGTTTTATTAACCGACGGGGCTTTCTACTTATTCAAACTTAAATAACTTCGCTTAGTCAACAACGACCATACAGAACTCATAACAGCAAAACCGGCTACGGGGTCATCCTCAACCAAAGCCCTCTTACTTCTCTTTACCCATAATGTTCTCTATTACGTCTAACGCCGTGTAGCTGCTTGCGCCTTCCTTTATAAAACGGCCTATCTTCTTAAGATCTGTTCCGGCGGTTACAAGCGGCTGCTCAAGGTAACCGTCTTTACGGATCTGTGCAAGCCCGATGTTCGACATAAGTCCGTTGCAGACACACTTGCGCCCGACGGTCTCTTCTAACCTTCCGCCCTTCTGCACATACGCCTCGACAGGTTCCGACGGGCAGCGGTACCCGACCGTTCCGTCCTCTTTTTTATAGAGATGCCTTAAGTAACCGAGATCGCAGACCCTTTTTCTCGACTTAAACTCCCGCTCTTCAGAGACCGTGCCCTCAAAATGCACCACTTTAAAGGGATAACCGGTTGGCGACGCCTTCGGGTCGGTAAATATATCTATGCTGCCGTCAAGAACCTTACCTATAAGGCCCTCTCTCAATTCCGCGGTTAAGCCGGACTCTTCACAAAAGGCGAACGCCGTACCTACCTGTATACCGACCGCTCCGTAGTCAAGCGCCTCTTTAAGGCCGTCCGGGGTCGCGTAGTTGCCGGCAAGCCAGAACGGCAGACCGGTCGATTTTATTTTTTCAATGTTCAGGTCGTCCTTGGGGCCGTAAACAGGCTCGCCTCTTTCATTAAGCCTCATCTTGCCTCTCGGCGCCGCGTTATGCCCCCCCGCTCCGGCCTTCTCAATTATAAAACCGTCTACCTTGCCTGTAGATTTTTTAACAAGCGTAAGCGCAAGCACGGACGAAGCGATTATAGCGAGAAACCACGGCCTGGTAAGCTTAAGGCCGGTAACCTCTTCACCGAAGTTAGCGGACGGGCTGAAGCGGGCGGCAATACCGTCTTCAAAGACAGCACCGTCAACATCAAGGTTCATCTGTACATCTTTATGCTCCGCAAGAGAGTCGAGTATGCCCGGAATTTCGCGCGGTACACCCGCGCCCATAAGCACATAATCTACCCCTGCGAGCATTGCCCCGTAAAGCGAGTAGATGTTCGGCATCTGAATCTTTTCGAGATAATTTATTCCAACCAGCCCTGAGTGCCCCTCCTTGGCAAGAAAGACCACACAGAAATTGGCGATAACGGTAAGCTCGATAAGATCGGCGGGCGGGTCCACGACAAAGAACGAAACGGATTTAAACGGTTCATCCGCCTTTTTACCACCCTCAATAAAGTACCTCGCAAGCACTCTTGCGACCGCGGCCTTATCCGGAAAATTGTCAAGCGCCCTTCTAAAGTGTCCGCCGGGGTCTCCTACCTGCAGGTACCTTGCAAGAACCAGGTCGAGGGCGGTACCCGAAACAACGCCAAGATGACCGATTTCGGCCACGCTTTTGGCAAGCGGCCACCCGGAGATGTTAGCGCCCATCCCTCCTTGAATCAAAACAGGAAACTTCAAAAATTGAATACCTCGAAATATTTTTTGTGCGTTGCCAGGTTAAGCACCATCGTCACGCCGGTGGAAGAGAGTGCCCGGTCTTCCAACAGCCTTATATAATCCATTAATGTAGTATAATATCAAAAGAGTCTACGAAATAATAGATTTTTTTACTTATCATATTCATGTTCCTCTCCCGCACGTTTGAAAAGAAGAGACAACGCCAGATGCTGTCATTATCGCGCAGTCCAAAATTACCCGGCAAGTTACGAAGCATGCCATTTTTTACGCTGTCCGGCACCCGGAAATGCTCCCGGTTCTTCATACTGCAACGGCAGACCACTGAACAGAATTGACAAGCGGACCATAGAGTGCTTAAATACCTGTTAAACATGTTCAAAGCAGGTACTTCTCCTGCCCCGTAAACCATGCGAATTATACCCGTACCGTACGAAGCTCTTTTTTGCAGGCTATGGTGAAAATAGCCCCGTATTAAGATGGATAAATGGACTTTATAACTATAATCGGCCTATTGGCCGCTACATGCACAACCGTCTCTTTCGTGCCGCAGGCGATTAAAATAATTAAGGTTAGAGAGACACGAGACATTTCCCTTCTGACCTACCTTTTTTTAGAGATTGGTATCTTTTTATGGCTGGTATACGGACTATACCTCGGCAACCTGCCGTTAATCGTAGCGAACACCATTACCTTAATCTTCACGACAATAATACTCGGCCTTAAGATAAGGTTCGGTTAAACGTTATCGAGTTATGCCGTACGAAGTCAGTATGCTGAGAAGAGAAGACCTTTTAACGACCATAACCGAACGTATAATCAAGACGGGCCTTTAAATTTTTTCAAGCTCCGCTTTTTGTAAAAAAATTTAAAGTACTTGTGAGAAAGACCGACATTACTTATATACGTTAAGTATTTGGCCAACGCCGCAACGCAAAATTTCAGTCTGCAAAAAAAATAAAAAAGGAGAAGAGAATGGCTAAAACCGTAACCGCAATAAAGGACATACTTAAGCGCGAAGAACTACTTCTTACAAAACTCGTGGCAACCGTAACGATTATGGCCCACAAGGAGAGCAAGGCCGCGGTAAGAATTATAATAGCAGGCAAGAGGAGCGCGATTAAATCATACAAGGCAATCTTAAAAGCAAGCGCGAAGTGTCCGGCGATTAAGCCGAAGGCGGCGGCAAAAACCAAAGCTAAAACCGCTACGGCGGCCAAGGCCGTAGCCACAAAGAAAGCGGCCCCTAAGAAGGCGGCGGCAAAGAAAAAGGCGGCGCCAAAAAAAGCTGCGGCAAAGAAAACAGCCTCAAAGAAAAAGAAGTAACCGGGCGCGGCGCCCTGGACTCAAGTCGCACACAAGACTCAATTAAAGACCCTGTACACCGTTTCGGCAGCTCTTTGCAACGGCGCACGGGGTCTTTTCGCGTTCTCAACAGCCCCGTAAAATTGTACCGCCTCCTTAATCCCTCTTTTTTTTTACCCTTAAAACATTCGGTTTTGAGGCGACTAAGGCAAAATACCAACATAAAACAGACTCCAAAACTTACCTTTAAAAAGCGCTATTTTTTTATAAGTACATAGCCTGTATACCAATAACTACCTGTTTTAATTGGCAGTAAGCTGAATCTCTTATGTTAAAAATGAATATTTACTTGACTATTCACAATTCACATGATAGGTTCAACACATGAAAAATAAGAAAGAGCGAATTAAAGAAGAGATACTCAACGCAGCGGCCAAACGCTTCGGCTACT
>JAJRYL010000148.1 GCA_024275855.1 Deltaproteobacteria bacterium | reverse complement strand
GGTCTCTTGTCTTGGCCGCCTCCTCAAACTTTTCGGCCTTCGCCTCCGCATCCATCTTCGCCTTAAGGGCGCGGACCAGTTCATTGTTTTTACCCTCTAAAAAGAGAACGGCGGCGTTTACCAGCGCCCGGTACTCTTCTTGCGATATATGGCCCGTAGCAGGGGCGGAACAGATACCGAGCTGGAAGTCGAGGCATGGACGTGTTCTGTTTTTGAAAAAGGAGTTCGAGCAGGTTCTAAGCGGAAAGATCCTGCGAATAAATTTTATGGTGTCGCGCACTGTTCGGGCCGAAGTATAGGGGCCGAAGTACCGCGCGCCGTCCGCGCGTACGGTGCGGGTAACCAGTATGCGCGCAAAGTCGTCGTTTATGGTAAGTTTTATGCGCACATAGGTCTTGGAGTCTTTTAGCCTGACATTGTACTTAGGTTTAAACTTCTTTAAAAGAGTGTCTTCTAAGAGCAGGGCCTCTTTAGCGTTTGCCGTAACAATGTAATCGATCTCAGTTACTCTTGCCGCAAGAAACCTGACCGCGTACCTCGTATCGCTCGATGTAGCGCTGAAGTAGGAGCGCACACGGGACTTTAGGTTCTTGGCCTTACCTATGTAGAGCACGGTGCCGCGCGCGCCCTTCATTATATAGACTCCCGGAGTCGCGGGAATCTTCTTTAGCGTAGCGGTTATCTTATTGCTCTTTTCCGTCATTATCGCTCTGTAGTTAAGTGAAGATTAATAGGGCTTGCCCGGTACAAGGCCTGTAATGAAGACTTATATCGTACGGTACTTAAAAGATACAGGAATAATCCACTTAACGGGTCAAGGCCCGGGTGGAAAAAACGGGAGAGCAGGGAAGAGGTGAAGTGAACCATAGCGGGTACTGGTGCGGGTATTATTGGCTACAGGCTTACGGCCTGAGTTAAATGCCGTGGCGTTTTAGCTCCGGGCGTCAGGAGTTTCAGGAACTGAATAAAAGAAGGCCCGCCTCGCGTTTAAAGTATTGCAACGCAGGACGAGCCGAAGAGCTTACAACAGGGCCGCTTAGTCGGGCTCAAGACTTCCGTTATACGCAAAGTACTTTGAAAGGAGTAGACCGGGAGTCTAGAGTAGAGCCGGGCCGCTTAGTCGGACTTGGCCCTGTCGAGGTACTTGCCCTCTATGGTGTCGAGCCGTATAACCGTGCCGACCTCTACAAAGTCGGGTACGTTTACAACGTAACCGGTTTCGAGCGTGGCCGGTTTTTGCGATGCCGTTGCGGTTGCCCCCTTAAGGCGCGGCGCCGTATCCACCACCTTCAACTCCACTACCTTGGGCGCTTCGGCTCCGACCGGAGAGCCGTCGTAGAACTCGACTATGAACTTGATGTTCTCTTTAAGGTAGTGCACGTTGTCGCCAAGCAGGTTGGCGTCGAGAGAAATCTGTTCGTAGGTAGCGCTGTCCATAAAGTGGTAACCTGCGGGGTCGTTGTAAAGATAATCCATCTCGCGCTGTTCGAGCCGGGCCTTCTCTACCTTTTCGTCGGAACGGAAACGGTACTCGGTGGTAGACCCGGTCTTTAAGTTTCTCAGCTTGGAACTCACCATGCCGCGGCCCTTGCCCGGGGTTATATGGGAGACCGTAAGTACCGTATACGGTTCGTTGTTGTGCAGTATGGTCATGCCGGCTCGTACCTGTGTAGCTACTATCATCTTTTTTAACTCCGTCTGTAACCTGTTTATGGTCTTTTAGGAAATCTCTGAATAATCTGTCCCTGAATTATACAGAGACGAAGATGAAAAAGTGCGATTTTTCATCTTCTCATATTTTCAAGATCTCACTGTTATTGAAAATGGCAACACTTCCTTATGTCGCACGAAGGTCTGAATAAATCAGACCTTCCTTAGTTAATCGTCTTTGTTACGTGCTCTACCGTATTTATCGCGTTCAGCTTGGTGAACAGGCCGTTGAAGCGTTCTTCGAGTTCGGTGCCGAGTGTTTCTCTTATATCGTCGGACAAGTCCCACATCTTTTTCTTAAAGGGCCCGAAGCCTCTTTTACGGGTCTTGTAGTAGAACTGCTCGTAGGTCTCGCCCTCTTTGCGCTCGCCTGAATGCTCTTTTTTAAGGTGATCGTATATCTCGGCCTTAAGTTCCGCCGGAAAGGCGGCGCTGTCATAAATCATATTCTGAAAACCGGTTGCAAGATGCACCTCGGCGGTTCCGCGTTCCGGAAAGACGTGGAAGGCGTCGTCAGGCAGGGTAGAGGCGCCATGCTGTACGACCCCGGCGAGGCCGTAAGAGTCTTTGGCGATCTTGTCGAGTTGTTCAATGGTGTCGAAGTCCACCTTTACAGAGGCGATAGAGCCGTCGGGAAGCGCGATGCCGCCGTGCGACGTACCCGTCTGTATGCTGATCTTGGAGATGCCTTTGTCGCCCTCCTTGAGGCTCTCTACGTAACCGTCCATAAAGGCTCTAAGCTCCTCTTCGGTCGAGTTCTTTTTGCCGACCTCGCCTATCTCTCCGCCGACGGATACAGTAATACCCCCGGGTTCGTTTTGACGTATAAAGTCGGTAAGCAGAGCCGTTATCTCGTAGTTGGAGGTCTGCTGCTCTTTTATGGTCGGCTTTGAGAGATCGACCGTAGTAGAGGCGTCTATGTCGATATTGTAGAACCGCGCGTCTATGGCCTCTTTAATCAGGCTCTTTAAAGATTCCGTCTCTAATTCCGGGTTCTCGGCGTAATTTTTGGCGTTTACCTGAAAGTGGTCGGCCTGAATAAAGACCGGCCCCTTCCAGCCCTCTTTAATCGCCGCGGCAATACAGCAAGCCGTGTACTCCGCCGGCCTCTGGTCCGTATATCCTATTTCGCTCTTCGCTATCTCAAAGAGAAAGGCCCCGGCGTTTAGCTTGATAGCGGCGCGAAAGATAGCGCGCGCGACATCGTAGGTAAGCCCCCTGATGTTAATTGCCGGTACGGTAAACCCGCCACACTCACGCCTTCCCATAGCGTCGTACAGGCCCTGAATAGAGGCCGGGCGTATGCCGAGGTCAACTCCGCTTAAGTGTATAATCCTGCGCGCCTCGTCTCTTACCTCTTCATTACTATTGAAGACCGCATTGTAGATTACACCGTCAATGTCGGTTTTTCTTAACCTGTCGGCATCAAAGACCTGTACACCGCCTCGAGCCTCCTCTACGGAGTTATCTATATGCTGGTAAATACCGCCAATAGAATCGAACAGCTTCATACAACCCTCCTTATACTTAATGTCATGTGCGAGAAAAAAAATTAATAGATATTACCGTTTACGACCGGTTTTAATTATATCGCCGTGAGCGGTCGTGTCGGTTTTAGTGCTTATTAAGCAAAGCCGCAAGGCGGAAAGTAAGCTGTAGAGAATTTTAAGGTTTGCGCGACCGGACGCTTATGCCGTTTTGTCGGCCAGTCGGCCTTTATAACTATTTTTATTATAAATGGGTATCTTGTTTTTAACATAATAGCGCCCCTGCATCAAGGGCTCTTTGGTCTGCCGCTGTTGGCTCAAAACGTTGCAAGGTGCGGTTATAATCCCGGCTGTTACTTTTTTCGGCGGTGTAAAGGCGGTTGCGCGCTGTTGTATGTACTTTCGTTAATTGCCCATAGTGCTGTTGATAAGGTTCATCATCTTTGAAAGTTCAAACGGTTTAAGGAAGTACGGGCATTTAGTGGTAGAGAGGAATTCTTTAACGTCGGCGCTAAAGACGTCTCCGGTTACCGCTATAAGGTGTCCCTGCAGGTACTCATGTTTCTTTACGATTTCGTTATATAGCTCTATTCCGCTGATACCTGGCATCTTAATGTCGAATATCATCAGTGAGAAGCGCGTCTCTTTCAGCGCCTCAAGCGCCTCGTGCCCATCGCGCGCTGTCCGGACGCTGAAGCCTTTCTTCTCAAGCAGGTCGGCAAGTGTCTCCCTTATAGATTTTTCGTCGTCAACTATAAGCAGGTGTTTGCTTCTGTATCTCGACGCGCTGCTCTGTGCCGCCGCCTGCTCTTGTTCAACGGCCTTTTTAACCTGAGCCCACTCCTCCTGTTTCAGCACAGGCAGTTCTATGGTGACTATTAAACCCTCTCCGTCAAGGTTGGTTATATCTATCTTTCCACCGTGTTCGGTAATTATGCCGTGGGTGATCGAGAGTCCGAGGCCGGTGCCTTTGCCGACCTCCTTTGTTGTAAAGAACGGGTCGAAGACCTTGTTGATAACGTCTTTTTTAACACCCGGGCCGTTATCTTTAAAGGTGATGAAGATCTTACCGTTCTTAGTGCCGGTCTTGACGCTTATATGCCCCTTGCCGCTCTTTTCTACCATAGCGTCTTCGGCGTTGTTTATTATATTTATAAAGACCTGCTGGAGTTGATATATATCTACCATGCTGTCTGGCAGGTCACGGTCGAGGCTCAGGCTGAAAGTAATATTGTTGGCCTTCAGCGAGTACTCCCTCATTTCAAAGGTCTTGCAGATAATATCGTTTATATTGTGAAATTCGCGCTCTGTTTTGTTGACCCTGGCGAAAGTAAGCAGGTTTTTTACGATCTTGGATGTCCTGAGGGACTCGTGGTATATCTTACCGATCTTGTCCTTTATCTCTTCTATGGGTCTGTCTCCCGGCATGTCCATCAGTATTTGGGAGAAGCCCATTATTCCCATAAGCGGGTTGTTAAGCTCGTGCGCAATTCCGGCAACAAGCTTGCCGACTGTAGAGAGTTTTTCCGCATGAAGAAGCTGCTCTCCAAGAAGTTTTTCGTGCGTTATGTCTCTTAGTATATGTACTGTGGCAGACGGGGTGCCGTTGTCGTCGAAGACGGGAAAGGTGGTAATATTGTACGAGCCTTCGATTGTCAGGTTGTCGTAATCCGCATCCTCTACCTTGCCTGTAGAGAGTGTAAGGTTGTGCGGGCACTCGGAATCAGGGTCGTCATTTTTAAAGAAAAGGTCGTGGCAGTCTCTGCCGATCAGTTCTTCCGGTGTGGTATTGAACTTATTCGCAAGCGCCTTGTTTACCTTCAAAATTCTGTTCTCTTTATCATGTATGGAGATAAGGTCCTGAATAGCGTCGAAGGTGGCTACCCACTCTTCTTTGCTCTTTGCCACCATGCGGAACAGGCGTTCGTTCTCTTCTTCGCGTCCTTCAAGCGTATCAAGCATGCTGTTGAAGGCGTCGGTAAGGCAGCCGATCTCGTCATCCGAGGTCTTTTTTACGCGCTCATTCATAGAACCCTTGCCTTTGGCTATTCGCTCGATAACCTCGACGGTTCTCTTGATAGGCCCGGTAATGGAGGTGCGGATTAGTAAAGAGAGCAGGGCAGCGCTGCCGAACATCACAAGAATTCCGGAAAAAATCCAATGGTTTCTGTGTCTCGACAAGGTTGCGTACATGTCGTCGAGCGGGGTTGTAATCATAAGAATTCCCCGTGCGCTCTCGGATGTATGGCAACTGTTGCACTTGGACTTCTTTTCTATAGGCTGAAGGTAGGTTAGGTTCGGTACACGGTCTGTTTTTTCCACATAATAGATAGGCCCTCTCTTCCAGTCCGCCCTGAAGTTATTCAAGGCCTTTTTGAAATTGTCGGTCTCTACGCCTTTAGCTATATTTATAGGTTCGTCCGGGTGGTTGGCAAGCCACTCCGGCTTCACTTTTCCGAACTCTTTTTTAACGGCTTCAATAGTCTTAAGGTCTTTAAAAGCCTGCTCTGTGCCGTTGCTTCTTATAATCTTTATTTCAAGGCCTTTAACATGGCTGAGCGCGGTGATCAGGTTGCGCGCTAAGTCAGCGCGCTCTTCCAACATATCCTTATAGATAGCGTTGAGTATGGGTTCGGCAATGAAGCTCGAAGCTCTAAGCTTTTCGCCAAGCAGTTCGCCCTCTCTGTTCTTTAACCCCCAAATAATAGAGGTGAGAATGCCGACAGTCATCAGGCAGATCATAAGAAAGAGAATTTTCGAGTGAAGGCTTCTTTTTATATTCATTTGCTTATCAGGATATTTTAGTAATATTGTCGGAAAATAGCAGTATGTGGCGCTTCTGTTACAGGGCGGCAAAAAGAGTGTATCATCTTGGCGGACTTAAACCACGGTTAAGTTATATATTTGATCTGTGATGCCGCTGTTGCGCTATCTGACCAGCCTGTCGGCACAAAACGTTCTGAGACAGATTGTCTTGACACAGAGCCGTTTTTCTTATACCTTTAGTACTTGGTTCGAGCGCCTGTAGCTCAGTGGATAGAGCATCGGCCTCCGAAGCCGAGGGTCGGAGGTTCGAATCCTCTCAGGCGCACCAGAGAGTCAGATTCGTAACTTTGCTTATATCTCTATCTCGGCACGATACAAGCCGCTCTTAAGGTTTTTGTTGTTGTTATTGCAACAATGTTATTTTGTTATTTTTTTTTTGACGGGCCGCTAGCTCAGTTGGAAGAGCAGCTGACTCTTAATCAGCGGGTCGCTGGTTCGATCCCAGCGCGGCCCACCAATTAAATCAAGGGGTTTGGCGATTTCGTCAAGCCCTTTGGTCATTTCAAGAGCCGCATTGTGCTAAATTTGTGCTAATTTTATCC
>JAJRYL010000147.1 GCA_024275855.1 Deltaproteobacteria bacterium | reverse complement strand
CCTGCTATCAAACCCGGTCTTCTTATCGACATCTCTAAAAAATCTTTTGTCTTTTGTAACATCGCTTACAAGAAGCGCTTCATTGTGCTCAAAGACCCAGCCCGCAATGCCTTGCCCCGGTTTTATTCGAACCGATTTCACATGTTCGCTTTTTCTGCCGAGAACAACCTCGAAAGTCAACTCGCCTGTGGTTTTGTCGAACAGAAGCACGGAGCATGCCTGCGCCTCCAACGCCTCTTTTACCGACTCCATAACCTTTTCCAGCAGGCCCCGCAGGTTGAGCGTTACCGATATATCGCTCGATACCGTTTTGAAGAGTTCGAGCTTTTTTAACCGGGCCTCAAGTTTCCGGTTCAGTTCTCTATTTTCAATCACCAGTCTTTTTTTATAGACGGCCTTTATTATAGACCTCAACAACTCTTCGCTTTGCAGAGGTTTTTTTATAAAATCGTCTACACCGACCTGAATAGCCTCAATGGCGGAGTCTGTCGAGGCGAACGCGGTCATTATAATTACCGCGGAATCGGGACTTATCCTTGTAATCTTCGGAACCATCTCAAGGCCGGACTCTCCGGGCAGTATTACATCGAGAAGAATAGCGTCGATCTCCTCGCTTTTCAGTACTCGAAGCCCTTCGGCTACATCCCCGGCTGTAAATACCCTGTACTGTTCCGTGTCGAGTATATCGGTTACAATAGCCCTTATTAAGGGGTCGTCATCAACAACCAAAACAGTGTACATACCGTACCTTTCTCCGTGAGTTTATATTCGATTGAAAGTAGTGTCGGTCCGCTCGGAACCCTTGAGGGTTCTTTAACAGAGGCAACTCACTATTAACGCTTAACGGTTTTGCAGGCCGGGATACCGCTTACCCCTCTGTCGGAGGCTCTTTATTCTCCGGCCCTTAACCCCTTGGTTGTATATCGTCAACAGCGGGCTTAAACTGTACCCTGAGCTATAAAGATTACACTCTGTTATAAAAGTTATACATGGAGTTATGGAAGTTTTGTAAGTCAGTAAAAAAGCTGAACCGGAGCCTGTTTCTTTTTCCGGAACCACCGTACAAGTACAGATCTTTATCCGTAACAGTAAAAACAGCAGTATGGGTGTCAAAATATCTTATTTTTAGTGAGTTAGGTCACTTTTTTGACATTAAATTTATTCTATTATGTTCTCATACGTCGGGTGTCCCGGTCTCTTACTCTCGCTAAATTGTAGCGGCATAGGTAGAACGGTAAGCCGGTATGCGTGTTTTGAAAACGGAGGAATAGCTTTTTTCCAGACGACACGTCTCTTACAAAGACCTCTCTGTCAAAAGCAAAGCAGGGGAAACCCTGCGGCGCAGAGTTACGGAACTAACGGATGCGGTTTTTTAAACTGTACATCTTATGTCCGCCGGGCCACCAGAGTCTATACGACACTGGTGGTTTTTTTTTAGCTTACCTGAAACCTTTAAACGCAGGGTACTTAAAAAGATGATTAACCTCGGTTACATCGGTATGTGGGTCTACCTTATCCCTTTATTTACGGTATGGGGCCTGTATATAGGCGGGAAAGTAAGGAAGAAAAGGGGTGTGGTTCGCGCCAGAGACGAGGTGCTTGAGGCCGGGTTGATAGAGCCTGCCTCCCTGCATCCGGTTATCAACCACAACCGCTGCCTCGGGTGCGGTTCGTGCATAGAGGCGTGTCCCGAACAGGCCGGCCACCAGGTGCTCGGCCTTATTGGCGGCAAGTCGAACCTTATAAGCCCCACCGACTGTATCGGGCACGGAGCGTGCCAGAAGGGCTGCCCGGCGGACGCTATTACATTGGTGTTTGGCACCGAAAGGCGCGGAGTGGAGATACCCGTTGTAGATTCATCTTTCGAGACCGATGTGCCCGGAGTTTATATTGCCGGAGAGCTTGGCGGTATGGGGCTGGTAAGAAATGCCATTGAGCAGGGTGTCCAGGCAATGGAGTCTATAAAGAAGGTTAAAGGCGTCGGTTCTGGAGAGTTGCTCGACGTACTTATAGTAGGGGCAGGGCCGGCAGGGTTCGCGGCTTCATTAAGCGCGCTTGAGAGCAAGCTCCGCGCGGTAACGGTCGAACAGGATTCGCTCGGCGGCACTGTCTACCATTTTCCGAGACAGAAGGTGGTGATGACAGCGCCTGTTGACCTGCCTATGGTTGGCAGGGTTAAGTTCACGGAGACCACTAAAGAGAAACTGCTTGAGTTCTGGCAGAAGGTGGAGAGCGACACAGGGGTTAAAATCAACTACAAAGAGCGCGTAGAGAGCGTTACCCGCAAGGGCGAGGGGCTTGAGGTTAAGACTACGAAGGCTACTTATCTTACAAGAACCGTTCTTCTGGCCATAGGCCGGAGAGGCACTCCGCGCAAGCTTGGCGCGCTTGGAGAGGAGCTTCCGAAGGTGGTCTACCGTTTAATAGACCCTGCGCAGTACCGCGCGCACAAGGTGCTGGTTGTAGGCGGCGGCGACAGCGCGCTGGAGGCGGCTATAAGCATCTCTGAAGAGCCCGGCACCAGCGTTACTATCTCTTACCGGGGCGGAGCCTTCAGCCGGGCTAAAGAGAAGAACAGGCGCAAGGTTAAGGAGGCCGAAGAGGCCGGGCGGTTGAGGGTGCTCTTCAACTCGAACGTAAAGTCTATAGACGAGAGCAGCGTGAAGATAGACGAAGCGGGCCGGATAATCGACCTTGATAATGACGATGTTATTGTAAACGCCGGAGGAATTCTTCCTACGGCTTTTTTAAAAGGTGTCGGCATTAATGTTGAAACCAGATACGGAACCGTATAAAAAAATGTCTTTAAAGGGTTTAAAAAGTCGCGGCATAAACACAAAGGCCGCAATTTTTGCGCTACTCCTTCTGCTTGCCGCTTTGGCGGCCTCTGCGCAGGTCTGTTTCGCTGGCGGCCTTGAAGAGGTTAGTGCTGCGGTTCGCACAAGAGAGTACGCGCTTGCCGCCCGGCTCTTAAGACCGCTTGCGCTAAAGGGCGACAAAGAGGCGCAGTACCGGTACGCGGGGTTATACCGTACGGGTCACGGCCTGCCCATGAACAAAAAAGCGGCATTTGTCTGGATGAAAAGAGCTGCTTTAAAAGGGCATGTCAAGGCGCAGTACGCCCTTGGCAATATGTACGAAAACGGGCAGGGCACAGAGGTGGATATAGAGAAGGCAAGCAGGTGGTACAGGTTGGCGGCCTTAAAGAAGCACTCAAGAGCCGCTTTAAGGCTTCGCGCTCTTTCAAGAGGTTCGGGCGCAACGCCTCTTCGTCTGCTTATAAGGGGCAAGGGGGCTGATGAAGATTTAAGGTGGCAGGCCTCAAAGGGGCGGGCGGACAAGGTGCGTTCGCTTTTGCGCAGGGCCGGAGTAGACTCTAAAGACGGAAACGGAAGAACCGCCCTTATGGAGGCCGCCGCAGGTGGGCACTTAAAGGTACTTAATCTGCTGCTTGCGCGCGGAGCGAGGGTAGGGTTGAAGGATAAATTCGGAGATAGCGCTATTGTGCTCGCTGTTTCCGGCAATCACCTTAAAAGCACGCAAGCGCTTCTTGGCGCCGGAGCCGGGGTGAACACAAGAGACAGAAACGGCAATACGCCGCTTATCATAGCGTCCGGTAAAGGACATACCGGTTTGGTTAAGGTTTTAGTCGGTTACGGAGCCTCGATACACGCTAAGAACAAGGGCGGCGAGACCGCCGTTATGTTGGCGAAAAAAAGGAGGCATACGGCGGTTGTAAGCAGATTGGTCGCAAGCGGGGCGAGTATAAAAGAGAAAAAAGAGAGAGCCCCAAAGCTGACATTAAAGTATGTAACCCGCTCAAACGCAAAGAGCGTTTCAACTTCAGGTAAAGAGGCGCGGCCTTATGACGGCTGGTCATCTGTAATGATAGCCGCGTGGCGCGGGCAGATCGACGTTGTCAGGCTGCTCTTAAAGGCGGGTATAAAAGTAGACGGGCGGGGGCCGCAGGGGCATACGCCTCTTACAAGAGCCGCCTGGCAGGGACACCTGCCGGTTGTAAAGGAGTTGCTCCGTGCCGGTGCCGACCCGGACAGAAGAGGCCCGGAGGGTAAAACCCCGCTTCACCTTGCCGCTGAGTACGGCCATGTCGGGGTTATGAAAGAGCTTATAAGAGACGGGGCCAAGGTAAACGTTGCCGATAAAAGCGGCGCTACGCCGCTTCTTTACGCGCTTCGCTCAGGGCACGATTCCAGCGCGGCGAAACTGATATCAGCGGGGGCGAACACGCGCCTCGGTAACCGTAACGGGCTTACGCCGCTTATGTTGGCGGCGCGTCTCGGGCTTAAAAAGAGCGTAGCGTTACTTATAGACAACGGGGCCGATGTTAACGGCGTAAATAACGAAGGCAAGACAGCCCTCTGGTACTCGGTAGAAGACGGAAAAGAGAGCATAGTACGGTTGCTGCTCGGCAATAACGCCAAAACCGAAGTAAAGGGGCCGGGGGGGTATACCGTGCTCTTAAGGGCCTCTTACCTCGGAAACGCAAATATCGTAAAGCAGCTTATACGTGCCGGGGCGGATATGGGTACCCGCAGCCTTAACGGGAATATGGCGCTTGGCCTCGCCGCGAAACAGGGCAATACGGCTGTAGTACGGTTGCTCTTAAAGTCAAAAGGTTTAGAGATAAACGCAAAGAACAATAACGGCAATACGCCCCTTATTCTTGCGGCGAAAGAGGGGCGCGTTGAGACGCTCCGCCTGTTGATGGAGGCCGGAGCCAACCCGAGGAGCAGAAATAATAGGCGTGAAAACGCGAGTACCGCGGCAACCGGAAAGAAGGATGTGCAGGCGGTTTTAGCAAGCTACAAGGGCCCGCTCGGGTGGGTAAAAGAACTTTTTTGATCGAATTGCAAGAACTTGTTGACCAAAGGAGGAAGAGGTCGAATGAGCAACACAGAGGCTATCTCGGATAGGCTTTTAATGCCGGAACAGGTATCGGTACCTAATGTATCGGTACCTGAAAGAGCGGAACGCAAGAAGCCGGAACCCAAAAGGGCTGAAAAGCTGAAGAGCCCTGAGACGGAGTCGAAACCGAGGGCATCGGACTACTCCGAACTGTACAGGCCGCAGTCTACTTCGCGCGGCACTATTTTATTCTTCGCACTTGTCGCCGCTGTGATCGTTTCCGGCTGGTACTTAAGAGGAGAAGAGTTTCTTGTGGCCGAGTCCGGTCTCGGTTACGGCCTCGGTATAGTCGGCGGGTCGATGATGCTTATGCTGCTTCTTTACCCGGTTCGTAAAAAGGCGCGTTTCATGCGTAACATGGGCCACGTAAAATATTGGTTCAGGGCGCACATGCTGCTTGGTATTTTAGGCCCAGTGCTGGTGCTCTACCACTGCAACTTCCGTATAGGTTCTATGAACAGCACAGTGGTGCTTCTGGCAACGCTGCTTGTGGCCGGTAGCGGACTTATCGGCAGGTACATCTACACCAAAATTCATTACGGACTTTACGGCAGGCAACTGACGCTTCTTGAACTGAAGGAAGAGCTTGACCGCAAAAAGAGCAGCCTTGTTTTCGTGCTTAAGTACGCGCCAAAGCTAAGAGAGAGGCTTCTGGCCTTCGACGACTCGGTGCTTAAAAAAAGGGAGAGTTTTATCGGCAGCCTCGGCGGCTTTATCGGCACCTCTATACGAGGCAGGTGGACGCACCTTGTACTGCTTATCGGCCTTGGAAGGGCGCTGGACGTAGCTGCGAGACGTTTGGAGTGGGCCGGTCTTGAGCGGAAAAGAAGGGGAATGGCCGCCAGAGAGCATATCTCCACACACATACGCTCCGCAATGCGTATCTCTGAGTTCAATCTTTACGAGAGGTTTATGTCGTTGTGGCACCTCTTCCATTTTCCGTTATTTATTATGCTTGTTATAGCCGGTATCGGTCATATTATTGCCGTTCATATGTATTAGTTATAAAGGAATCCGTGGTTCAAAATAGTCGTATCTTTTATATTATTACAGCACTGCTATTTCTTTTTGCTGCCTCTCTGCTTAGCGCTACCGTTGTCAGCGCGGGTACGTTTGAGCGTATGGTAATGCCCGGAGAGGTGATTAAAGGGCACGCTAAGTACGAGAACGAGTGCAGCCGCTGCCACAGGCCGTTTAGCAAAAAGGCGCAAAAAGGGTTATGCCTTGAGTGCCACAAGCTGGTCTCCGGCGACGTAAAGGCCAAAAGAGGTTTTCATGGCAGGAGCCTTGAGGTAAAGGGCGCGAAGTGCCGCTTTTGCCATACCGACCACAAGGGCAGGAAGGCCGACGTAGTAAGGCTTGACGCAGACCTGTTCAACCATTCCATTACCGACTTTCCTTTAAAGGACGCGCATAAAAAGGTTAAGTGTCTGCTGTGTCATAAGCCGAAGGCAAAATACCGCGCAGCCCCCGTAAAGTGCGTAAAGTGCCACAAGGACGATGACGCGCACTCAAACCGGCTCGGCAGTAAATGCGCCGAGTGCCATTCAATGAAGTCGTGGAAAAAGCCCCGCTTTAACCACGACAAGACAAAGTTCAAACTGAAGGGGGAGCATAAAAAGACCTATTGCAACAGGTGTCACCCGAACGAGCGTTACAAAAAGACACCCAAGGTCTGTTACTCGTGCCACCGGTTGGACGACCTTCACAGGGGCGGTTACGGGAAGAAATGCGCAGAGTGCCATACCCCGAAAGAGTGGAAAAAGACAGAGTTCGACCACGCAAAGACCGAGTTTAAACTCAAGGGCGCTCACGTTAAGGTAAGTTGCGTAAAGTGCCACAAGGGGGCGTTGTATACCAAGTCGAACAAGAGAAAAGAGCTGCCGAAGAGCTGCGTAGGATGCCATAAAAACGATGATGAGCACAGGGGGCGTTACGGGAAAAAATGCGCCGGGTGCCATACCCCGAAAGTGTGGAAAAAGACGAAGTTCGACCACGCGAAGACCGAGTTTAAACTTAAGGGCGCCCACGTTAAGGTAAGTTGCGTAAAGTGCCACAAGGGCAATATTGTAAAGTCTGAAAAGAAAACAGAGCTGCCAAAGAGTTGTGTCGGATGTCATAAACGAGATGATGTTCACAAGGCGCGCGAAGGGAGGCGGTGCGAAAAATGCCACAACGTCAAGGGCTGGACAAAAGGCGTAACTTTCGAGCATGACATTACCCGGTTTCCGCTTATCGGCCAACATGCAGTCGCTCCGTGCGAGGCGTGCCACTCATCTTCTAACTTTAAAGAAGCAAAAAGGGTCTGCGTGAGCTGCCATAAAGAAGAGGACGTGCATAAAAGGGGGCTTGGCCCGGAGTGCGCAGCGTGCCATAACCCGAACGGGTGGCGGTTATGGAGGTTCGACCACGACAAGCAGACCGACTTTAACCTTGACGGCGCGCATTCGGGGCTCGACTGCCGTGCGTGCCACTGGCGGGTAGTCAGGCGCAAGGTGAGCGCGTCCGGAGGCTGCATAACGTGCCATCGTGAAGACGACAGGCACCGTGGAGGTTTCGGTTTTCAGTGTCAGCGATGCCATACGACCAAATCGTTTGACGAGATAGAAATGGCCGATTAAGTCTGTTTCGGCAAAGGTGTTTTTAAGGTTTTCGCCGGAGATGTCAAGGAAGCGGCAAGCTGTGACAGCCGGTTCTATCTATTTTTTTAACAATGGGAAATGATTATGCGAGGTCTGTTTATGCAAAAGAGTAGATTAACTTTATGGTCTGATCTGATCTGTTCTCTGGCGGTTATGGTTCTGTTGCTCGGTATATTAAGCCCGTTGGACTTAGAGGCCGGTATGCGCAGTTTTAAAAAAAATAGCGTGGCCGCGACTTCGGAACTCTACTCCATAAACATAGCCTCTTACCCGGAGCCGTTCGATAAGGCCGATCTGCCGCGTGACAGGGCGCTGAAGAAGTACCGTCTTTATACCATTAAGGTCAGGTCGAGGGGGCAGGACTGGCGCGGGCTGCGCATCGGTTTCTTCTCTTCTGAAAAAAATGCCCGAAAGGCGCTGCGCTCTTTGCCCAAGCGCTACAAGGGTGCTTGGATTGTAAAGGCTTCATCGAGTGAGCGCAGGCTCGCCGGGAGCAAGGTTAAGGTTTCGGGTACAGCTGCGCCCGGCAAGTCGAACGGGCTGGTCGGTTATATTAGTAATTTCATAAAGGCACATATTCCAAAAAATACCGTAGAGAGTACCAAGGTAGGTCTAAAAGGCGCTAAGAAGAGAACGCAAGAGAGCAAAAAGATTTTAAAAAGCGGTAAAAAGATTTCCGGAAGCGATAAGCAGGTGACGGTGTCTAATGCCCCGGAGCTCTACTCCATAAATATAGCCTCTTACCCGGAGCCGTTCGATAAGGCCGATCTGCCGCGTGACAGGGCGTTAAAGAAGTACAGTCTTTATACCATTAAGGTCAGGTCGAGGGGGCAGGACTGGCGCGGGCTGCGCATCGGTTTCTTCTCTTCAGAAAAGGCCGCTAAAAAAGCGTTGCGCTCTTTGCCAAAGCGGTACAAAGGAGCTTGGATTGTAAAGGCATCTAAGAACGAACTGAATCTCGCCGGGTGCAAGATTAAGAGTATCGGTGAGGGCGGGGCCGTCAGGGTAAAGGTTGCGGGCGGGGAAGGCGGGAGGAAGTTCGACCATTACAAAACCGGGTTTCCGCTTACCGGCGGGCATGAGCGTGTCAGGTGCGAGAGCTGTCATGGCCGTGGGCTCTTTAAAGGAACACCTACCAAGTGTACTGTCTGCCACAGTCCCGGCGGGCGTGTCGCCGCCCCCGGCAAGCAGAGCACCCACATTAATACCGATGCCCAGTGCGACCAGTGCCATTTAACGGCTACCTGGTCCTCTGTCCGTTTCGATCACGGTTCCGTGTCCGGTTCGTGCGCTGCGTGTCACAACAACAGAAAGGTACCGGGCAAGCCGAGATCTCACATAAAGAGCAACGGCAGTTGCGAGACCTGCCACTCTACAAATTCATGGGCTTCCGCGCGTTTCGATCATAGCTCTATATCGGGGCGGTGCTCTACCTGCCATAACGGAAGGAAGGCTACGGGCAAACCGCCTACCCATATAACAAGCTCAAACAGTTGCGACGCCTGCCACTCTCCGGGTTCATGGGCCGGTGCCCGTTTCGACCATAGCTCGGCCTCGGGCAAGTGCTCCAAGTGCCACAACGGAAGGAAGGCTACTGGCAAACCGCCTACCCATATAACAAGCTCAAACAGTTGCGACGCCTGCCACTCTCCGGGTTCATGGAGAACAATACGCTTCGACCATAGCTCGGTCTCCGGCAGTTGTTCAAAGTGCCATAACGGAAGAAAGGCCACTGGCAAACCGCCTACTCATATAACAAGCTCAAACAGGTGCGAGGCGTGCCACTCTCCGGGCTCATGGGCCGGTGCCCGTTTCGACCATAGCTCGGTCTCCGGCAGTTGTTCAAAGTGCCATAACGGTAGAAAGGCTACGGGCAAACCGGCTAACCATATAACAAGCTCAAACAGTTGCGACGCCTGCCACTCTCCGGGTTCATGGGCCGGTGCCCGCTTCGACCATAGCTCGGCCTCCGGCAGTTGTTATACGTGCCATAACGGAAGAAAGGCCACTGGCAAACCGGCTAACCATATAACAAGCTCAAACAGTTGCGACGCCTGCCACTCTCCGGGCTCATGGGCCGGTGCCCGTTTCGACCATAGCTCGGCCTCCGGTAGTTGCTCTACCTGCCACAACGGAAGAAAGGCTACGGGCAAAAGTTCCAACCATTTTGTAACATCGGTTCAGTGTTATGAGTGCCACTCAACACGGTCGTGGGTGCCAACGAGCCGCTACAGCCACAAGAGCGGCTTTTATCCGGGAGACCACAGGTCTAAGGTAGGCTGTGTTGACTGCCACAAGAGCAACAACCAGAGCGTGACCTGGAGAAACGCCGCATACAAACCCGATTGCGCGGGTTGCCATGCAGCGAAGTACAAAGCAAGAAAGCATAAAAAGGTAAGTTCGCCACGTATATACTACACGGTAAGCGAGTTAAGAAATTGCGCCGGGTCTTGCCACCGTTATACGGACAGTTCAATGACCACAAGGGCAAAAACAAGAAATTCCAAACACAAGGTAAGCAGGGGGGGGTTCTGAGATGCGGAAGTTATCTGCAATAACTATAAGTACCATTGCCGTTATAGGGGTGCTTGTATTCACTACGCACTTATTGGCCGCAAGGGTGGTGGTAGACGATATTCGAATTACACAAGAGCAGGAGTGCTACAGGGTCAAGGTGTCGTTCAACTTTCCTGTGCAGTATATAAAACACTTTCCGTACGAGAGAGGTGAAGACCTCAGGGTTCAGCTCTCTCCTATACTCACAGGCACAGAAGAGAGAGCCGCGCTCTTTACCTATGAAAAAATTCAACTGCCTTATGACGATACCGGAGACCTTATCGACGTTGCGTACGAGGGTAATGTGGAGGGCGGGCCGTACTTGACCTTCTATTTCAAAGAGCCGGTAAATTTTAAGGTTGGGCAGGGTAAAGACATCAGAAGCCTGCTTGTAGCGTTTTCACCAATAGGTGCTGTTTCGCTTTGCGAGATAAACCCGAAGTAACGGAGCTGTCTGTATAATGATTAATTTCCTGTATGCTGTCTCTGTTCGTCCATTGCTTGTAAGTTTTTTTCTTT